>DATNQR010000051.1:0-8461 GCA_036703905.1 Thermosynechococcaceae cyanobacterium | reverse complement strand
TTCGTTGGATTGTTGGGTTCCTGGATGGTCAGTTGCACCCGCACCCGTTGGTTTTCCAGAAAATCCACCTGAGGATCGACGAGTTCATAGCGCTGAACTTGTCGCCGCAGATCACGATCGCGGATTGTCCCGGCTCCCAGTCTCCGCAGCCGAGCAGTCACACTGGGCGATCGCAAGGCTTGGTTCAGATCCGCCTGCTTCAGGGCCAACCGCACTCCAGCCCGAAGCGGTTGCTCTAGCTTGAATCCTCTTCGCCGCGATCGAGTGCGATCGACGCGAATTGGATCGGTTTCCAGTTCAAACACTTCCAACCGCACATCTTCAACCGGAAACACGCCCCGTGCGGCAATGCGAAGGCGATCAACTTTGCCCTGCAAAAGCTGATAGTTCGGCGCGTTGTCGATTCGTACCTGAAGCTGTTCCACAGCAGCAAGCTGCGATCGAATTTGCTGTGCAGCCACTTTGTCCACCACCCCTCCGGTGGGCGACACCAGACTGATCAGGCTAGAGAGTAATAGCGTCACAATTTCCATTGGCAGGGCTAGGAATGGGTAGCTGAGTTTGCAGGAAGGTAACGGAATCTGCCCGGATTGGCTCACTACCAACTCCGTTTTAAGAACAGAAATGGTCGCGGGATGAGTGCCCAGTAGTCAGGCGGTGAAGCTAGCTGGGTACTGTCCAGAGAGGTATTTGCAGAGGTTGACGTGACTCATGGTTGACGTGACACGATCGCCTCAGCCAGCCAGCTCTGAATCGTCGTCACTACATCGTCTAGGGCCACTTCCTGCACCGCGCGGGTGGCTCGTTGCACCACTTCAACTTTGCCATCTTTGAGGGCTTTCCCGGTGACAATTCGGTACGGGATGCCGATCAGATCTGCGTCTTTGAACTTGACTCCAGCCCGTTCGGGTCGATCGTCCAGCAAAGTCTCAATCCCAGCAGCGTTCAAATCAGCATAGAGTTGCTCGGCGGCCGCCACTTGCTCGGATTTCGCCACATCGGGAATGACAACAATCACCGCATAGGGCGCGATCGCAGGCGACCAGATGATGCCATCTTTATCGTAGGATTGCTCCACGGCCGCTTGGGCCAGACGAGACACGCCCACACCATAGCAGCCCATGACCAGGGGAACTTCTTCGCCCTGCTCGTTGGTGTAGGTTGCGCCTAGCGCTTTGGAGTACTTGGTTCCAAGCTGGAAAATGTGCCCGATCTCAATGCCTCTGGCGGTTTGCAGCGTTTGATTTGAATCGTGCAGGGCCCGATCGCCCGCGATCGCCTTTCGCACATCTACCACCAACTTCGGCAGCTCAAACTCCTTGCCCCAGTTCGCGCCGACGACGTGGAAGCCGGATTCATCTGATCCAGTAGCAAAGTTCTTTAGCTCAACGGCCGTTTTATCCACCAGACGTAGGAACTTCCCGGCTACGGTCTTGCTGGCTTGAATGTACTCATCTGCCAGGTTGGGAGCCATGTATCCCAAAGGCAAAGACTTTGTGGCCCATTTCTGTTGCGCTTCGGCATCTGGGACGGTTAGCCCAATCACAGCTTTGCCGCCAAACTGTTCTGCCAGTTTTGCCAGTTCGTTTTGCAATTTAACTTCGTTCACATCCTGGTCGCCGCGAATACTGACCAGGACTAAGACGATCGTGCCGTTGTCGAACGTGGCTTGGTAAAGGACGTTCTTTACTACGGCGGTGGCAGAACACTGAAGAAATCGACACATCTTTTCGATCGTTTCTGTCCCCGGAGTTTCCACTTTCTCGTAGGTTGTGAAGGGCGAAGGTTCCGCATCGGGCGGTAGGGAAACGGCTTTCTCGACGTTGGCTGAGTATTTGCCGTCTTCGGTGTAGAGAACTTCGTCTTCGCCAGCCTCTGCCAGCACCATAAATTCTTGAGAACCGGAACCGCCGATCGCTCCAGAGTCCGCGTCCACTGCTCGATACTTCAGTCCACAACGGCTGAGGATGTTGCAGTAGGCTTGGTGCATCTTCTCGTAGTTGCCCTTCAATCCAGCTTCATCAGCATCAAACGAGTAGGCATCTTTCATGATGAATTCCCGCCCTCGCATTAAGCCAAACCGCGGCCGAATTTCGTCTCGAAACTTGGTTTGAATCTGGTACAGGTTGAGCGGCAACTGTCGATAGGAACGAATCATGTCGCGGGCGATCGTCGTGATCACTTCTTCGTGAGTGGGGCCGAGGCCAAGCTCCCGTTCTTGGCGATCGACCAGCGAGAACATAATTCCTTCTGCTTTGGTGTAGGTGTCCCACCGGCCGGATTCTTTCCACAGTTCCGCAGGCTGGATTTGGGGTAGCAAGCACTCCTGCCCTCCGGACGCGTTCATCTCTTCTCGGACAATCTGCGACACTTTTTGCAGCACCCGCCACATCAGAGGCAAGTAGGCGTAAATGCCACTGCCAATCCGCCGAATGTAGCCCGATCGCAGCAGTAGCTTGTGGCTGGGGATCTCTGCCTCGGCTGGATCTTCCCGCAGAGTGACGAAGAGCATCTGAGACAGTCGCATTGCCGAGTTCCTTTCTAATTTGCTGCCTCCCTAGTCTAAGGCAAGTCAGTCTAAGGCAAGCCAGTCTAAGGCAAGTCAAGCGATTGTTAAAGCGTGATTCTCGATCGCCATCTCCCCAACAAGTCTGAGTGGCTTATATTTACAGGCTTGTGAGCAACCCACGATCGAGCTAGGAACCCTGATGCAAGACTCTTCCACACTGGACAATTCTTTAGTCAAGTTCTGATGGTATAATCTCCGACACATCCGCTTGCCACTTGTCGTTGCTTTAGGGAGGATCTGTTCTTGACTCGCCGCTATCTCTTCAGTTCAGAATCGGTCACCGAAGGTCATCCCGACAAGATTTGTGATCAGATCTCAGACACCATCTTGGACACCCTCCTCGCTCAAGATCCGGCCAGCCGAGTGGCAGCTGAGGTGGTGGTGAACACAGGCCTTGTCCTGATCACAGGCGAAATTAGCTCCAAAGCCCACGTTAACTACATTGACCTGGCCCGGCGGAAGATTACCGAAATTGGCTACACCGGTGCTGATGGCGGTTTCACGGCTAGCGGCTGCTCGGTGCAGGTGGCCCTGGATGCCCAGTCACCAGACATTGCTCAGGGTGTGAACACGGCCCAGGAACAACGGGAAGATGCTAGCGACGAAGAGCTAGACCGGATTGGGGCAGGCGATCAGGGCATCATGTTCGGCTTTGCCTGTAATGAAACGCCCGAACTGATGCCGTTACCCATTTGTCTGGCCCATCGTATTTCTCGTAAGCTGGCTGCCGTTCGCAAAACTGGGCAACTGCCCTACCTGCGTCCCGATGGCAAAACTCAGGTGACGGTGCTGTATGAAGACGATCGCCCCGTGGGTATCGACACGGTGCTGGTTTCCACTCAACACGCCCCGACGATCGACCACCTCACCGATGAAGCGGCCGTGCAGACCAAGATCCGAGAAGATCTGTGGGAAGTCGTGGTGCAGCCCGTTTTTGCAGATCTGGCGGTGCAGCCAGACGAGAACACCCGCTTTCTGGTTAACCCGACAGGCAAATTTGTGATTGGTGGACCTCAGGGCGATGCAGGGCTGACAGGTCGCAAGATCATTGTGGATACCTACGGTGGCTACTCTCGCCACGGCGGCGGTGCATTCTCCGGCAAAGATCCCACTAAAGTCGATCGCAGTGCCGCCTATGCAGCCCGCCATGTGGCCAAGAACATTGTGGCGGCAGGATTGGCGGATCGCTGCGAAGTGCAGCTGAGCTATGCGATCGGGGTGGCCCGTCCGGTCAGCATCATGGTAGAAACCTTTGGCACAGGTAAAATCAGCGACGATCGGCTGCTAGAGCTGGTCAAGCTGCACTTTGAACTGCGTCCGGCTGGAATCATCCAGACCTTCAACCTGCGAAACCTGCCTGCCGAGCGCGGTGGTCGCTTCTATCAAGATGTGGCGGCCTACGGGCACTTTGGACGGGATGATCTGGATCTGCCCTGGGAACAAACCAATAAAGCGGCAATCTTGCAGGCTGCGTTAACCGAAGCGCTATCCGCCACTCACTAACGAACCTTGCTACCGAACTAAATCCCCAAATCCCCGACTTCTTAAAGAAGTCGGGGATTTCTATCTTTTACTAAGTCAGCAACGCCAAGTTTTGAGCTTTACTCCTCCACGCTTCTACCCAAAAATATCCAACTGATCGATCGCGCTCTCTTTCTCGCCATACCGTGCCGCTTGCTTTTCCTTTGCGCTGTTGGCGGAACCCTTGCGGAGACCAATCGCGATCTTGCTGTGCTTTTCGATCTGCCCCATTACTTGTCGCGCCCGTTGGATCACAGTTGGCGGGAGTCCGGCCAGTCGTCCCGCTTCGATGCCGTAGGAGCGATCGGCTCCCCCAGGCTGAACTTTGTGCAAAAACACAATTTGATCTGGCAGTTCCTTCACTGTGACTTGATAGTTGGCGACGTTGGGCAGAATTGAAGCCAGCTCATTTAGCTCGTGGTAGTGCGTCGCAAAAATCGTGCGGGACTGAAGCTCGATCGCTAGATGTTCCGCTACGGCCCAAGCGATCGACAGTCCATCAAAGGTTGCAGTTCCGCGACCAATTTCGTCCAGCAGCACCAGCGATCGAGGTGTGGCGTGGTTGAGAATGTTTGCCGTCTCATTCATCTCCACCATAAAGGTTGATTGACCAGTAGCCAGGTCATCCACCGCGCCAACGCGGGTGAAAATGCGATCGCAAATCCCTAACTGCGCTGCCTCTGCTGGAACGAAACTTCCCACCTGGGCCAGGAGTTGAATCAGCCCGACCTGCCGCAAATAGCAGCTTTTACCACTGGCGTTGGGGCCCGTGAGGACGATCAGATCCGGGGCGGGATGGGTAGGAATTTCCTTTTCCTGCCCTACGACCTCACCCTTCACCCAACCGCTTCCCATCGTGGTGGAGTTGGGCACAAAGAACCCTGCCGGGAGAGATTGCTCAACAACGGGATGGCGACCCTCAGTGATTTGGATTTGGCGATCGGCGCGAATTTGGGGACGGCAATAGCCTTGATAGACAGCAATTTCGGCAAAGGCGCACAGCACATCCACGGCAGCGACGCTGTGGGCCACATTGCGGATTAGTTCAGCCCGCTCACCCACCTGCGATCGCAGATCCACAAAAATCTCGTACTCCAACTGGCTCAGGTTGTCACGGGCGATCTGAATCCGGCTTTCCCGATCCTTGAGGTCAGTGGTGATGTATCGTTCTTCGTTAGTCAGGGTTTGCTTGCGATCGTAGCCGTCTGGGGCCTGCACCGACTTAGCGCGGGAGATACTGATGTAGTAGCCAAAGGTTTTGCTGTAGCCCACCTTCAGCGTTGGAATCCCCGTGCGTTCCCGTTCGCTCACCTCCAGGTTTTTGATCCACTCTTGGTCTTCCTCCACCTGTCGCCGCAGTCCGTCAAGCTGGGTATTTACCCCCGCCCGAATCAGGTTGCCTTCAGTGATGGGCAGGGGCGGTGTTTCCACTAGATGGGCCCGGAGGCTATGCCCCAATTGCTCCAGTTCCGGGGGCAGAGATTGGAGGGCTTGCAGGAAAGGCGACGTGCAGGATTCGACTAGGCGGGCCAGTTCTGGCAGTCGGGCGAAGGAATCCGCTAGAGCCACCAGATCGCGGGCGTTGGCCGTGCCCGACCCGGCCCGGCCCGCCAGCCGTTCCAGGTCATAAATTTGCTTTAGGGTGCGCTGCACTTCCTGACGCAGCAAACCCTGATTGACCAATTCCTGCACAGTATCCTGGCGCGATCGAATTTTGTCCAGATTCAACAACGGTTGCAGCAGCCACCGCCGCAGCGCCCGACTGCCCATAGCCGTGGTGGTTTTATCCAAGGCCCACAGCAGCGACCCGTGCAGTGTGCCATCTCGCACGGTTTGAGTGATCTCCAGGTTGCGCCGCGTTTGATGGTCGATCGTCAGATACTCAGTAATGGTGTAGGTGCAGAGCGGCTGGAGCGGCACTTCCGATTTTTGGCTTCTGACTTTCGACTTCTGATTCTTTTCCGTCAGTTCTCGCTCCGAAGTCGATTCCAGATACTCCAGCAAGCCGCCAGCAGCGCGGACAGCTAGGGGCAAATGTTCGCAGCCCAAACCCTCCAGCGATCGAACTTTGAAGCGGTGCAAGAGTCGGTAGCGAGCTTCCGATTGGATGAAGGGTGTTTGAGAGCGCAGAGTATAGCAAAACTGTGTGGGCAGACAGGCGGGCAAATGCTCGGACTTTTCCCCCGGTCGCAGAAGACTGACCAGATCGGGCGCATTGCAGGGAACCAACACTTCGGCAGGTTGCAAACGCAAAAGCTCTTGAGTCAGTTGCTCCAGTTCTTGAGCCTGAGTCGTGAGAAATTCCCCGGTGGAGACATCCGCGATCGCCAGTCCCCAGTGATTTCCCGCAATCACCGCCGCCGCCAGAAAGTTGTTGCGCCGTGCGTGCAGCATTCCCTCTTCCAGGACGGTTCCCGGCGTAATTACGCGGGTCACTTCCCGCTCCACCAACCGTCCCTGGGCTTCGGCCGCATCCTCAACCTGGTCGCACACGGCTACGGCATAGCCTTTCTCCACCAGCAGCGCGCAGTAGCGATCGAGGGCATGGTGGGGCACTCCAGCTAGGGGAACGCGCCCAACTTCTTTGCCAGCTTCTTTTGAGGTCAGCAGCAACTCCAGTTCCCGTGCCACGGTGATCGCGTCCTGAAAGAACGTCTCAAAGAAATCACCGACTCGATACAGCAGCAGCGCATGGGCATACTGATCCTTGAGTTCAGCGTAGTGGCGCACCATCGGAGTCAGCAAAGCCCGATCGACCGATCGATGGTCAGCGTAGCGGACAGCGTGTTTAATTAGTCGCTCTGGAACGCCCTCGGTAGGATTAGCGGCTGAGGTAGAAGCAGAATCGCTCATGAACACAATTCACTGAAACACTGGAGCACAGGAACCCTGGAGCATAGATTTCTTCTATGCAAGTCCTTCCTGACTCTATCTTACGGGACTGAAGATTGTGAGGCGGGTGGAGTCAGCCCTTGCAGGAACGGACAATCTAAAGACAAGTTGAAGTCTACATAAATCCCTCTCCAAATCCCTCTCCGGTGTGACACAACGATCGTCTTCTCGCAGCTATACCGTTAAGAAGGAAAGTTTTTTAACATTTTACTTTTTGGATTTTGACTAGGAATGAATAGCGTGTTTTCGTCAGCTGAGAAATATATCCTTGTTGTAGATGACTTGGCAGACAACCTGTTTCTGCTGAAAACTGTGCTGGAGTCAGAAGGGTACGTTGTGGGACTAGCGGAGAATGGCTCCACAGCTCTGGCAAAGGTGGCCGAAACGCCGCCAGATTTAGTGCTGCTAGACGTGATGATGCCGGACATGACAGGCTATGAAGTCGCCCGTCGCCTTCGTCAAAGCGAGCGGTTTGCCAGTGTTCCGATCGTCCTAATCACTGCCTACGACGAGATTGGGGCAGATTTGGGTGAAGAGGTGGGAGCAGATGGGTTTCTCCGTAAGCCGATCGACTTTGATGAGCTGCTCACCAGCATCAAGGATTACGCAGCCTAGGGATTTTGAGTTTTGAGTTGACTTTGAGTTGACAATGGGTAGAAGCTCAAAACTTCAGCCCTAACTCAGCCTCCATGATGCGTTTGTCCCTAGCGAGACTTTTCACTGCCTCCCACCGTCCTAGCCTGTCGATTCAGTTGACCCGAATTGGAGTGGCGATCGTGCTGCTGTTTTTAGGTCTGGCGGTTCTTGCTCCAGTGCTGCAAGCGGTTGGCTGGTTGCCTAGCCCTACGGAGTTTCTGGACAATCCACCCCAAATTCCCCCCTCGGCGGAGCATTGGTTCGGCACAACACGGCTGGGCTATGACGTGTTCTCTCGCACTCTGTATGGCGCTCAGGCAGCGCTGCAAGTGGTGGTGCTGTCTACAGTGCTGAGTCTGGTGATCGGCGTGCCTCTGGGCATGGTGAGCGGGTATTTGGGAGGCAAACTCGATCGCCTGCTGCTGTTTCTAATGGATACGCTTTACACGCTGCCAGGGCTACTGCTCTCGGTGACGTTGGCGTTTGTGGTCGGCCGGGGCGTGGTGAATGCAGCGATCGCCCTCAGCATTGCCTATGTGCCTCAGTACTACCGCGTGGTGCGGAACCACACGGTCAGCGTCAAAACTGAATTATTTGTGGAGGCGGCCCAGGCGATCGGCGCTTCCACCTGGGTCATTCTGACCCGCTATTTGTTCCTCAATGTGGTGCAGAGTGTCCCCGTGCTGTTCACGCTAAACGCAGCAGACGCAATCCTAACGCTGGGGGGACTGGGTTTCTTGGGCCTAGGACTGCCAGAGGAAACGCCAGAATGGGGCTATGACCTGCGACAGGCTCTGGATGGGCTGTCCACTGGGGAAGTGTGGTGGACAACGCTGTTTCCTG
>DATNQR010000050.1:0-12885 GCA_036703905.1 Thermosynechococcaceae cyanobacterium | reverse complement strand
GCCAGAAGCAGAACTTTACGAAACCTTCTTGAAACCTCAAGATTGGGCAAACTGGGCACCGTAACCTCAAGGGTCTGAGTTAAACTACTGTGAGATCAAACTTGTAGGCTCAAACTCAAGTGGTTTTGCGACAGGCAAGTTTGAGATGGACGAGGGCGATCGCCTTTTTAGTAGTCTGGCTTTGAATGGTTACGATCGAGCCGAAGTACAGTTTGTCCAAAATCACCCTGAAATTCACCATGCCGAGGCGAGGGTAAGCGACCCCTATGGAGCAGAAATCAATTCACATGGAGCAGAAGACCCACACTACCCAGGACGGGACTACTGTGATCGTCCTCACCCCGAGCGGCAGGCTGGATATCACAACGGCCTGGCAGTTCCGGCTCAAGCTTCAGGAGTGCATCTCGAAACTCAGTCGCCACGTGATTGTCAATCTAGGTCAGGTCAATTTCATTGACAGTTCTGGTCTTACTTCTCTGGTGGCGGGTATGCGAGATGCTGACAAAGTTAGGGGTAGCTTTCGGATCTGCAACGTGCACCCTGAAGCTAAGTTGGTGTTTGAAGTGACGATGATGGATTCTGTGTTCGAGATCTTCGATACGGAGGAAGAGGCGCTAGAAGGCATTCCCCGTGGCATTGCCAGTTGAGGATGTCAAATTAATTAACATCAAATTAATTAACACTTGACGAGTAATCAAACGCCTTTCGCTGCCTGGGTGAGTTCAGAACGGTCGCGAAAGCCGGGATTGCCTCACATAGGTATAGAACTAGCTATAGAACCCAACTCTAGTAGCTTGACACGCAAGGATTTGAGTGACCTTTGCGTTACGGGCAGCTTTGAAAAGGGGAAATCTTAAACGCCTTCTATCTCAGTAATTCAGCCTCTTGAGTTGAGATACACGGTCAGATTGTGCTCTTGCCGCAAGCTCGATCACCGCAATTTTGATCGCCTTCTTGCAGATCAGCGGGCTTCACAGCCAATGCCGTCCATGTCACGATCGAGCCTATGAGGGTCTGGGGGTAGCACCCGAAAGTTTTGTTGGGGAATGTCTTTGCAGTCGCGATCGGGGGATGGCGGAATGCAGAAGTCAGGATAGCTAGGATGGCAAGTGGCAGCCTGTGCCATCAGGGTTTGGGAGAGTGAGGGCATAGGTCTGGATTGGCAAGACAGGACGGTGGCTGCCAGAAGTCCAATGAAGAAAGTCAATAACCAGTTCATGACCCATGCTTGAGTGCAACAGCGTTAGCATTCCCAGAAGCAGATGCAAAACCAAGCTTCAGAGGCTGTGCTGACAGAATCGCTAATCTCCACCACGACTGCTTGGGGCTGACTGAGATAGTCTTTAGCAGTGAAGCGCACGGTGCGCCAGCTTTGTGAAGAATGCGGGCACAATCCTGAATCGACTGTCTTTGCTCTGAAACGCTTCAGCGCTGACCTGCATCACGGTTCATGGCAAAGTTATAAATCGCTAGAGTGATCGCCAGAAGCAGGACGAGATGAATGAGATTCCCGGTAAAGTTCAAGACGAAGCCCAACAGCCACAGCGTCACCAGCAGCCCGACTAAACCCCAAATTAGATTCAGCATTGCATTTCCCTTAGTACGATCTCCGAATCATACTCCAACCCTGAGCTGAGCAACTATCCTGGAGCTAGGCTTACTCATTAAACCGCTCGACGCGATCGCGGCTGTCCACGTTCTGTGTCTGATTTACCTGAAGACTATCTCTGTTGTCTTTCCCGCATCCTACGCTTTATTGTCGAAGAAATTGAAATAGGTTCAAGAGATTGAAATAGATGAAAACTGTCGGGTTTACTTTAATCACACTTTGTATGCTAGTCGCCCCATCTCGCGCGGCCGAGTACCAGGGAGAGACGATCGATGGACGGAAATTAGCCGCCAAGATCTACTCCCATGAGACTGGAGCGGTGTACGAAGCCCAGGTGCAATTTGACCGAGACCAAGCTGAGATCATCTTCGCGGGTGGGGGACGGCTAAGGCTGAAGCTGAGACAATCAAAAATCACCAACCTCGCTCAAATTGAAGGCTATGGACGCCTGGGACACGTCCCTCTAGGACAGGTTTTCAGCATTGGACTGAATCAGAGGCGTTCTGGCGACGACCTAGCTTTCGGGAGACCTCACTCATTGCAGGACTTCTGGAGCATCCGGTTAAACGCGGCTGACTTTCCCCCTGATCCTGTTCAACGCTAGAAGTTCACTAAGAGAGCAAACTGCAACAAGCGAGGTTGATTTGAGAACCATTGAACTCTAGCTGCTCACGTCAGGCGATCGTCCTACTCTCCTCTCAACGCCATCCACAGTTGCTCCATCCAGGAATAAGCCTGACGCGGAAGCTTGGGCAGTTTTTGACGAATGTCTTGAATGTTCCAGTTAGTCAACTTGGCCAGAGTTTGGGCTTCTTGATCAAAGCGACGGGGTAACGATCGGCTGTATTGCTTGCCGGCCTCGCAGGTTGCCTGTTCAGTAAACGCGTGACGCAGTACATATCGACCCTGAAAATTCTCCCGGTTGCCCGTTTCCTGGAACATTAGATCTTCTGGAAACTTGTCGCGCGTGTAGCGGACGTGCAGCCGCGTGATGAACACGCCCGCCGACGATCGAGGCGGACGGCGACGGAACAATCCGGGTGATAAGGGCGCTGTCTGGGGATTGTCTAGCCAAAAAACTCCGGCTTGCTTAAGCTCCTCTGGACTAAGGGGATCAGCCGAGCAAGGATCACAACTGCCCATGTCCCAGGCGTATTCTAGAAACGCCACGTTCCGACCTTCGCGAGTGTAGGAGGTCTGGAACATGGACTTGTAAAAATCGCTGAACTCGTTCTTAACAAAAGTGGGGATTTCGTTGCCAGAGGGTACTTTCACAGTGCGGTAGTTGGTCACTTCTGTCTGACCTTTAGGCGACAGAATATAGACGAGCAAATCCTGGGCTGCTTGAGCGTTGATCATACCCAAGCGAATCGGCAGCATAAACCGGGGCGACTCATAGGCAATCTGCAAGGGGCGCAGAGATTGGAACCCGGTTTGATCAAATTCCTTCAGGTTCACCTTTGCTACAAAGAACTTTAGGCTTTGGCGGATGTAGGGCTGGAGTAGCTGCTTGGCTTCGGGTGGGATTTTGTAGCCGTTTTCGCTTAACCAGGTTTGCAGTCCCCCCGATTCTTTGGCGCTCAGGATCAGGATGTCATACTCGCCCACGGTGTAGCGGGCTTCGATCGTCACTCCCAGCGCATCCTTTCGCTCGGCTTCCCCCGATCGTGTTTGCCCTACGGCAGCCGTCGGCGCTGGCACTGCCGAATAAGCCCGCTCTGGATAGGCACAGGGATCAGGATCGAAATACTCCACTAAACGCGGCGCACTAAACGCATCCAGTCGCTCAATGATTTTGGGATTGGCGACTTTGATCTGATCTTTTTGCAGCACGACGGGAACCGGAACCACGATCGCGAAATCCTTAACTTCGCCCTGAAAGTCGTTAGCCATCGTCAATACGGTTTGCTTACCGCTATGGGCGATCGCCACCTGCGAAGCCTGGTTATACAGCTTGGCATCTGCCTTTGCCACATAGAACCCGCAGAAGGCCCAGGCTTTGGGCGCAAAAATGAGGCAAGCAACGCAGACTAATAAGGAAGCGAACAAAAAACGTAGAGATTTCATGGCGTTTCAGGTGAGGGAGAGAGGGCAGGAGAAGCGGGAGCAGGAAGCCAGGAGAAACGATCGGCAGGAAAGACCCGATCGAGCAAAGGAGTAAGCGGAGCCGTGACGAACAAAGCCCAGAACACAGCCGTAGATAGGAAAAAGACATTGCGGAGGGTAAAAGCAACGAGGGCGATCGTCCCAGCCCAGAGCAATCGAGCAATGCGAGCATTGGGAATTGTGCGGGGATCGGTGATCATAAACAGAGCAAATAGCAGCAGCGAACCGCTCATCAGCCGATGGGCCCAGACATCCCAAGTCCAGCCCAGCCAGAGATTCCGCACTGCTTCCAGCCCAGCGTAGGTTCCAAGAAAAGCGATCGTCGTGTCCCAGCGCCCAACTCGCTGCAACACCAGTCCCCCCGCCCCCACAAACAGCAGCCCATACCAGCCATCCTCACCCCACTGACCCGGAGAAGCCCAAGCATCAGGAGTCAGGATCAAAGCCGTGACGATGCCAAAGTTAGCCGGATTAAACAGATGCTTGTCGCCTACTCGCAGGAGAAACTTGCTGGCGATCGCGGCCCCGCTCGCCAACATCACCGTTGTCAGGTGATCAGCCCGCAGCAGCAGACTAAGGCCGAGAGAGGTGATCAGGGGACTGAGAAGGGTAAAGAGACTGGGAGACCGGGAAGCTGGAAGTTCCTGTGAAGGGCAAAGATGCACCAGAGAAGACAAAAACCATTGGGTCAAAAGACAGGTAGCGATCGTCACGGCAACCATGACGGGCTGTAGCGTCCAATCGCGGTTGGCAACGCCCAGACCCAGAAACAAAGACAGAAACAGAATTTGCAGCGATCGGGCATCCTTTAGCAGCATGGGTAAGCCAGAAGCGGTTGGCTGCCATTATCTCTGCTGCCCCAGCAAAACTTGAACGCGGTTACAAATTGAGAAACACGAGCGATACATTCATCGAAGCCAACTCCTTGAAATTGATTTCTGTAAAGTGAACCTCCAAAAATCACTCATTCGGTAGATGGAGTCGATCGCAAACCGCTTTAACGAAAGTAGGGTGTGGTGGATTTTACATATTGAAAGATGATGCCTTGTTAATATGGCTGCATTTGATTTTCGTTCTAGAGTGTGAGGATTTCGATGATCACGAACTTGATGAGATTGCTGATAGCCACCCCTGTAGGGCTGGGTAGCTTTCTGCTGCTAGGCGGGACAAGCTTGGCGGTGGAAGCTAAGACTACTCCCTCGATCGCTGCGTCTCAGCCTCTTAGAACTACTCCTTCGATCGCTGCGTCTCAGCCTCTGGCGATCACGTCTCCCGCAACGGCTTCCATTGGCAAAACCCAGGTCGTAGCCCAAGCAGCCATTTTGGACATCACTACGCCAGCCAGCCAGCCAGACAAAAGCCCTCAGGCCAGCACTGCCGAAGACTCCTCGGATATGGATCAGGTCACTTCGGTCTCACAGTTGAGCGATGTGCGGCCAACAGATTGGGCATTCCAAGCACTGCAATCCCTGGTGGAGCGCTACGGATGCATCGTCGGCTATCCCGATCGTACTTTTCGCGGCAGCCAGGCCCTGACTCGCTACGAGTTTGCGGCGGGACTGAATTCCTGCCTCGATCGAGTCAATGAACTAATTGCAGCAGGCACAGCAGATCTGGTCAGGAAAGAAGATCTGGCAGCTCTGCAAAAGCTCCAGGAAGAGTATGGGGCAGAATTGGCCACGCTGCGCGGCCGGGTTGACACTCTGGAAGCTCGCGCCGCCACCCTAGAGCAGCAGCAGTTTTCCACCACCACGAAGCTGAATGGTCTGGTGTGGATGAACCTGACAGGCGCCACTGCTAGAAGGGATGTGCGGTTTGAAGGGCCGAGTGATGCTACAGGCAGAGCGGCAGAACCCGCCAATGGCAGGTTTTTCACCAGTCGCACCAACGGGCAACCCACCCGCCAACTCACAGGCGCACCCAACACAACCTTCAGCTTTTTGACCTGGCTGACCCTGAATACCTCCTTCAGTGGTAGAGACAGCCTGGTGACTCAGTTGGCGGCTGGAAACGGGATTACACCCGCCAACCAATATGCCTCCGCAGGGTTTTTCAATGCGTTTGGTGCACCGTTCACCGACCAAACGGCAGGATCGTTCAACGGTCGTAGCGAGATTGTGATCCACGACCTGTTCTACCAGTTCCCAGTCGGCAACAACATTCAGGTGACAGTGGGCCCGCGCGTCAACTGGTATCGGACGTTTGACTTCAACCGCTTCACTCTATTTCTAAACGGAGCCAGCAGTTTTGACTCCATTGGCAGCACTCAGACCAACGCGATCGATCGTGGTTCAGGCGTGGTAGTGGATTGGAACATCAGCAAGCAGCTTCGACTCGCCGTTGCCTACCTGGGCGAAAACACTGAATTCTTGCCAGCGCAATTCGGGTTCAACACTTCCAGCAATCCCCGCTTCGGTCTGTTTGGCGGCACAAACACCAGCACCGCCGAGTTGACCTTTTCGCCGAACGATCGCATCAACGTGCGGTTGATGTATAACTACAGCCGCATCCAGGCTTACAACGGTCAGGTGGGCGGCGCGATCGGCGAACCCATTCCCTACGGCTATGTAGATGCAGGCCCAGGCTTTTCGGAAGCAGGCCCGGGGGGCTTTCCCAACAGCGGCGGTCTGAAGTTCGCGACCGCCAGCACTTTCACAGCCAACTTTGATTGGCTGATCACTCCTGGCATTGGCATCTTTGGGCGCTATGGCTACGGCACAACCAACCTAGAGCCGATCGACAAGGCTGTGAGGTCTCAATCCTTCCAGGTGGGCTTGGGATTCCCAGACTTGTTCAAGAAAGGCGCGTTGGGTGTGGTCACTTTCTTGATGCCAATGGACATTCTGCAAGGACGAAAGTATTTTGCGGCGGGGGCAGGCAATGGCGGCACAATGTATGAAGTAGAGGCTTCTTACTTCTATCCCGTTAGCCAAAATCTGGCGCTCGTGCCTGCTTTCTACGCCATCTTCAGCCCCAACAACTTCAGTACCAATCCCACGATCTTTGTAGGCAATCTGCGGGCACAGTTCAGCTTCTAGACTCAAACGCTGCTATGGCGATAGCTTCATCGGTTAGGACTGGGTGCAGGGCTGGCGCTCCTCCAAGCCCAATGTTCTAAGCTATTTGTCTACAGCTGTAGATATGAACGAAGCGATGACTGAGATTCGTTGTTCAAAAGGGATAAAGGTTCAGAGGGGCGAAGGTTTAAAGGGGTGAAGCCGTGGGAAAACTCGCAGCGCTTCACCCCTTTGTGATTTGAGAGTGATAGGTTGAAGCCCAGGGTCAGACTCCCAGCAATCGTGTTTCACAGGAGCAGCGATGACGATCGACAAGCCAAGATCCAAATCCAAGCATATTGTTCTCACTTCCCACCCAGCGCGATCGGGGCCGCGGCCGATTGAGATCCACTGGGGCGAAGCTGATCCCCTAAAGCGGGGCGCGATCGTCGGAACACTGACCAATGCGGCTCACCGGAATGTGATCGGCTCCCACTCTGGCTCCTATGGGGTGTATCGCGCTTTGGCAGTGGCCAGTGGGCAGTTGCAATCGGATCATCGGGCTGACCTGACCAACACATCTCCGGCGGCGGCGATTGGCCCCCATCCCGCTTGGGCTGATCCCAGCAAAATTGTGGCCCTTGATCCCTTTGGCGCAAAGGTGGGCGAAGTCTACGCTGACCTGTACCAGCAGGGTTATGACATCCGCCCAACGATCGCCATCACCCAGGCTCACATTAATATGCCGGAGCTTTGCGAGGCTGTGGTCAAGGGCCGGCTGGTAGTGGATGGCAAAATCATGAAGCCCGGTGGCGACCTGGTGGTGACGAAGGCGGCGATCGAGCCTGTGTGGTACTTGCCAGGTCTGGCCCAGCGTCTTGGTGTCAGCGAATCAGATCTGCGGCGCACCCTGTTTGAACAGACAGGCGGTATGTTTCCTGAACTGGTGACGCGCTCCGATCTGCACGTCTTTCTGCCCCCGATCGGCGGCATGACGGTCTACATCGTAGGTGACGTGGCGGCGATCGCCGATCCCGATCGTCCTTTGGCTGTCCGAGTTCACGATGAGTGCAACGGCTCGGATGTGTTCGGCTCCGACATTTGCACCTGTCGCCCTTACCTCGTCCACGGCATCGAAGCCTGTGTGCAAACAGCCCAGGAAGGGGGCGCAGGCGTGATCGTTTACCTCCGCAAAGAAGGTCGCGCTCTGGGCGAAGTGACGAAGTTCCTGGTCTACAATGCCCGCAAGCGTCAGGAAGGGGGCGATCGGGCAGATGCCTACTTCACCCGTACCGAGTGTGTGGCAGGGGTACAGGATATGCGCTTTCAGGAACTGATGCCCGATGTGCTGCACTGGTTGGGCATTACGCGCATCGATCGCCTCGTTTCCATGAGCAACATGAAGTACGACGCCATCACCCAGTCGGGGATTGAAGTGGTGGAGCGGGTCGCCATTCCCGACGACCTGATCCCTGCCGATGCTCAAGTGGAAATTGAGGCGAAGAAAGCCGCAGGCTACTACACCGAAGGCGAAGTTCCCGATGATCAACTGCTAACTCAGGTGAAGGGGCGGGGCCTAGCAGAGTAGAGCGGAGGGTTAGCCGTCACTTCAAGCCGCAGAAAGTCTGGACTGCTGACCAGATTCGATCGCTGACGTTTCCCAAAGCATGATCGCTGTCGAGTTCTATGAGGCTAGCCCAGGGACGCGATCGGGCAAAGTTTTGGCTGGCGGCGATCGGAATTACGTCGTCTTGCCTACCGTGCAGAATCAGCGTCGGCACAGGACGCTGGATCAAAGCCTCGTCGTACTGAGCCGCATCCGTCACAAATCCGTAGCTCAGGGGCAGCTTGCCTCCTGCTCCGTAGTGATAGACCGCCAGTTCGCCCTCCCGTTGCCACTGCTGCCCCTGTTCTCCTAAACGCGGCAACCAGTGAGCCAGAAATCCAAAGGCGGGAGCCAGCAGCACCAAACGATCGATCTGCCGCCTCTCGCCCAACCAAGCGGCCGTTAAGCCGCCGAAGCTGGAGCCGATCAGCGTTACGGGTTCGGGAGGCAGCAACGCCTCAACCTGGTGCAGTTGCCGCGTTAGCGTCAGGTGGCGAAAGTCCGGCTGGTTCAGGTCAGGGATCAGCAACGGCAGGTTCAGTTGAGAAAATCTGGTGGCAAAGTCCTGAGCTTTGGTCGATCGAGGACTGGAAGCAAAGCCGTGCAGGTAGATGTAGTTCATGCTGGAATTCACGCTCAAATCCCGTGGCTCTTGCCGATCACCCAATGCCGCCGGAAAAAACGAGATAGAGACGACTCCTCCAGGGTGAGGCAAATGGGGCGACCGTGGGGGCAAGTACGGGGCTGGCGGGTTTGCTGCCACTGGTTCAAGAGCGTTTGCATCTCCCCTAGAGCCAGGGGTAGCCCGTTCCGAATTGCGCTACGGCAGGCAGTAGCCACCTGGGCCGTTTGCAAATCTCCCCCCAAGCTCAGTTCCAGCAGGGCCGCTCCGCAGTCTTCCCGTTGCGCCAGCATTTCTGGCGCAGTCCGAACCATCCACACCTGATCGCCAAATGGCTCCACCTCTAGCCCCAAGCGCTGCAACTGCTCGACCTGACCCTGAGCCAAATTCAGGACGATCGGAGAACTCAAAGGCACAATTTCCCATCGATCGCACAGTTGCTCATACAGAACTCGCTCGTGGGCGATGTGTTGCTCCACCAGCCACACCCCGGCGGGATGCTCGGCCAAGATATAGCGGCTGTGAACCTGAGCGATCGCCCGTAGGGAGTGAGGCAGTGGCTCAGGGGCAAGAGGATCTGCATCAGGCAAACTGGACTGAATTTGACGATCAACCTGATAGCCGCTCTCGGTCTCGGCGACTTTGATCAGTTTACCGATGCGGCTGGAATAGAGACCGTCAGACAGCGTGTGGGGGTTGAGATTGAGGCTCTGCTCGATCGCCCCTGCCACCTGTTCCCGCCAGGATTCCAGGTGGTGCAGATATACCTCAGACTTGGCAGGGTGACGGTTCCAATCAATCTGGGCTGGGGGAACTTGCAGATGCACCAGGCATACGGGAAATCGATCGCGGGGCAAGGTGTGCCGGAATCCTGCCAGAATAGTCTGCTCTAGCTCTGGAGCCTGGACGAACCGACCGTTCAACGCCACCCGCACCCAGTCTGGGCGATGGCGGTGGCAGCGATCGGGCAAGCCCAACACCAGGTGCACCGAGGCGCTCCCCCCAGCTTGACCGGAAGTGGACGACGGCACACTCAACTCTTGGAGATCTCCAAGCTGCACATCCCGGAGAATCTGGGGCAAAATTTGCCGCGCCGTTGTCCCTGCCCAAAGGCTAAACCAGGGCCGATCGTTCTGCTGCACCTGCCAGGTGACTTGGGGATGGCTTAGGGCTAGAAGCTGCACCATTGCCTGAACTTCTCGAAGCTGCTGTGCCATTGGCGGCAAGCCTTCCCGCCGAGCGATCCAGGTTCCAAAAATTTGATTGGCAGTAACCACTGTGCCAGGGGCGATCGCCACGGGGACGATCCGGCGAACCTGTCCCTGAGGGTTGTAGGCGACTTGCCAGCCCTCTGCCTCGGTGGGAGGACGACTGACAATCTCCAACTCCGATAACTGTGCCAGACTGTGCAGCGCCTCGCCCCGGAACCCCAAACTGGTGAGATTCCACAGATCGCGGCTGTGGCGAATTTTGCTGGTGCTGTGGGGGGCAGCGGCCTGCTCCAGATCGGGCCGCACCATGCCCGCGCCATTGTCAGCTAAGCGCACCCGCCACTGCTCCGGGAACAGGGCGATCGTGATTCGCGTTGCCCCTGCATCCAGGGCATTTTCCGCCAATTCTCGCACCACTGCGGCCAGCGAGTCGATCACTTCGCCCGCCGCAATTAGATGTATAACCTCTGTGGGTAACGCCTCGATCGCGCTTGTCATAACTCCAGTCTAGGCGATGGAGTTTGGGGTGCTGTACCCGGTTTCTGCTGAACCAATTTTTGCTGAACCGATTTCTGCCTAGCCGCCGTAGTTCCAGCCTGTGCTCTCCAGCAGCAAGGGGTCGCCCTCGCGGTGAACTCCAGCGGCAATTACTTCACCCACAAAAACGGTGTGGTCACCCTTTTCCACCGACCCCACCACACGACACTCAAGATAGCCCAGCGTCTCAGAAATAATCGGGCAGCCCGTTTCGCCCAAATAAAACTCCACCGCTTCAAATTTGTTGCCCACTCGACGCTGGGGCTTGAAAAACTGCTGCGCTAGTTCCTTCTGGCTTGCTTCCAGAATGCTGAGGGCAAACACGCCACTGGCTTGAATCATGGCGTGCGATCGAGAGTCCAGTTTGACGCAGTTGGTGAGCAAAGGCGGCGTGAAGGAAGCTTGCATGATCCAGCTTGCCGTAAAGCCGTTAACTTCTTCTCCTTCTTTGACACCGCAGATATACAGCCCGTGGGGAACTTTCCGCAGTAATGTTTTCTTTGCCTGTTCGTCCAGCACGGCTTCGATCCCCTTCAGCACTACACTGATCAGTTTAGCCTGTGCAATAAACAAGGCGATCGCTCTCTGTAGGATGATGGGCAAACAGTACGGGCCGGAACCGATCGTCCCTTGCCTCCGTCCAGAGGGTCAGATAGACTACGGCTTGGCTATACTAAGCTGCCAGGACTGAGTTTCGGTAGGACTAAGTTGTTAAGACTAAGTTGCCCGAAGAATGCTGATTCTGGACGCAAGCGGCGGAAAACAATAAAGCACTCTGAAATTGCGTCTACTCTTTAGAAAGGAATGCCCATGCTCCGTCCTCGATCGATCGTACGTCACCCAAAATCGCCCCGCCGACCGGCTGGCAAAGAGCTGGATCTGCTGATTCTGGCGGGTTGCTCCTGTTTGATGACAATTCTCTACCATCCCGTAGCTGGAACGCTGCAATCAGCCACAGCAACTCAGGGAAGAGCATCAGGGGCGATCGCCGCTCAGGTTAGCCGGAATACTCCTGTGATGCCGATCCACACGACTCTGCCGCCCAAACGCGAAACCCTACGCCAGGAAGACGAGGAAGAGGCGTAGGATCTTTGGGACGATCGCGCTACTCTTAGTGCTTGTCTTATTGCTTACAGTCTCCTTGCGCTTGTAGGCTCCTCTAGTGGGCTGTTTCTCTAGTTATGAGCCTGACTGAAGCGACTTTAGGCCATTTGCCTGGAACCTTAGAAAACTTGAGACGTGCGGATGATCTATGGCGATCGCTCCGCACGGGAATTTTGCCTGTTCCTAGCTTGGTGCAGACCAGCGAAACGACGATCGAGCCAGAGTGGGACGTGGTAATCTGCGGCGGCACGCTGGGAATTATGGTGGGGGCAGCACTGGCGCGACAGGGCTGGCGAGTAGCGCTGATCGAGCGGGGAAGGCTGCGGGGGCGAGAGCAGGAGTGGAATATTTCCCGCCGAGAACTTCAGGTGTTTGTGGAACTGGGGCTACTGACGGAAGCGGAACTGTCCCAGGCGACCGTCACGGAATATAGCCCCGCCCGCATTAGCTTTGGGTCACAAGCCGTTTGGGTGGAGGACGTGCTGAACGTGGGCGTTGATCCGGTCTATTTGCTGGAGCGGCTGAAGCAGCAATTTCTGGCGGATGGGGGACAGGTGTTTGAGGAAACGCCGTTTGAGGGGGCGATCGTCCATTCCAACGGCATCACCGTCCAGGCGGGACAGCAGGAATTCACTACGCGCTTGCTGCTGGATGCGATGGGACACTTTTCGCCGATCGTGCAGCAGGCACGGCAGGGCAGGCGGCCGGAGGCAGTTTGTCTGGTGGTGGGTAGCTGCGCTGAGGGATTCCCTGAAAACTCTTCGGGAGATCTGATCGTGTCATTCACGCCCGTGCAGCACCAGTGTCAGTATTTTTGGGAGGCTTTTCCAGCGCGGGAGGGTCGCACGACTTATCTATTTACTTACCTGGATGCCCAGCCCGATCGCTTCGGTTTAGAGTTTCTGTTTGAGGAATATCTGCGCCTATTGCCAGCCTACCAGGGTGTGCCGTTGGAGCAGCTGCACCTGAAGCGGGCTCTGTTTGGCTTGTTTCCCTGCCATCGTCAACCGCTCAAGCTGCCGTGGAATCGGATTTTGCCCGTGGGCGACAGTAGCGGGGCCCAGTCTCCTCTGAGCTTTGGCGGGTTTGGGGCA
>DATNQR010000049.1:0-6859 GCA_036703905.1 Thermosynechococcaceae cyanobacterium | reverse complement strand
TAGTAGTGGAGGAGAATCTAGTTGGGGTGATGGCCCTATTTAGTCGGCGATCGATCCTGGACGTAACCCACAGTGGATTGCAGTGGATCGCTAACGGGGTGGCGCTGGCCATCGATCGGTTCTTGGCTCGGCAAGAGCTTCTGAGCGGGCGTGAGGCGCTGTTGTTTCGCCTGGCCAGCCAGATCCGTAACTCCCTCGATTTAGAAAAGATTTTGGAGACAACCGTGCAGGAGGTTCGCCATCTGCTGCAAATCGATCGCTGCCAGTTTCTCTGGTATTGGTCAAACCCCGACCCCAGCGACCCGGAAGCCGAAGTGCCTACGGTTTGCATCACCCACGAAGCCAAACATCCTGACTTATCGAGCCTGCTGGGAGACTGTGCCGCCGCAGCGAGGGTGCTCGGCGATCGCATCCTCAGCCTGCAACCGATCCAGATAGAAGATATTACCCAGGTCGAAGAGGCGCAACTGGGGGATCTAATGCAGCGCTGGGGCATGACAGCGCAACTGTTGCTGCCGTTGGAAACGCGATCGGGTTGCTTAGGGGCGCTCGTCTGTGGGCACTGTCAAGCAGCGCGAACCTGGAGCGATGCTGAAGTGGAGTTACTGCAAGCCGTGACCAATCAGTTGGTGCTTGCGATCGATCAGGCAGAACTCTATGCTCAATCTCGCGCCGCCACCCAAGCAGCCCAGAACCAAGCCCAGCAGCTCAGCACTGCCCTCTTGAACCTGCGCCAAACCCAGGCCCAGCTAATCCAAAGCGAAAAAATGTCTAGTTTAGGGCAGCTTGTGGCCGGCATTGCCCACGAGATCAACAACCCCCTCACCTTTATTCGCGGCAACCTTAGCCACGCCAGCCACTACTACCAAGACCTGGTGAATCTGGTGCATCTCTACCAGCGCCACTACCCGACACCAGCCTTAGAAATTCAAGCCCAGCTTGAGGTTTTGGATCTGGATTTCCTGGAAGAAGACTTGACGCGGCTACTGTCTTCTATGCAGCTTGGAGCCGATCGCATCTGCAAAATTGTCCTGTCCCTCCGCAATTTCTCGCGATTGGACGAATCTGAGATTAAAGCTGTCGATCTGCACGAAGGCATTGAAAGCGCTCTACTGATTCTGCAAAGTCGCCTCCAGCTTGAGGATCGGAGGGCGATCGAAGTTCTGCGGGATTTCCATCCTTTGCCGCGCCTCAAGTGCTACGCCAGTCAACTGAACCAGGTGTTCATGAACCTGCTCAGTAACGCGATCGACACCCTGGAGGAAAAACTGGCTCATTGCGAAACGATCGCCGTTCCATTCTCGCCGTGCATTCGGATCAGAACCGAGGTCAGACCAGCTGAACCGTCGCCTTCCGAACCTGAAACTAGGCTTGGTGAAGCTAATCTAGCTTGGGTAGTCGTCCGCATCCGCGACAACGGTATGGGCATGAGCGACGAGGTGCTGCAAAAACTGTTTGATCCCTTTTTTACTACTAAGCCAGTGGGTAGCGGGCCCGGATTGGGTTTGTCCATCAGCCATCAAATTGTGGTGGAGAAACACAAGGGTCGCCTCAACTGTGTCTCTGAGCCTGGGGAAGGCTCAGAATTTATCGTGTCTCTTCCTTTTCGACAGCCAAAAGCTTAGGGACAAAAGCTTAGGGAAGAGATTTCAAATAACGCTCTGCCTCAGTTTCTTCAATGCTTTAGTTTCTTCAATCCGGTACAGCGTGGGAGCACGGTGTAGCAGAGGATAGAAGTATACAGAAGAATCTGGAGTGCCTGATTATGCAATCGAATGCGGCTTTGCTTATAGCGGGGGCAGTGGGACTGGCGGCAGTAGTAGGAGTGACCTACGCAGCCACCACTCGGCAAGCTGATCGCCCCGCCGCCCTGCCGGAAGTCTCGATTTCCTCTCCTTCCCCCGTCCCGCCTTCCGCCAGTCCCCTCTCGACTGCCAACCCGCCAGTCGCCACTCCCGCCCCAACGGAACTGCCCCCGTCTCAGCCGATCGCACCTGCCGCCACTGCTCAAAATGTGGCTGCATCTCGCCGAGTGGAAACCTGCACCGTTACCAACGCCACAGTAGATGACCCCAATCCGCCGTTGAACGTGCGCTCGGCTCCTTCCACCAATAACAAAGTGATTGGGACGCTCAAGAATGGCGAGACGGTTCTAGTCGAGGCCGAGCAAAGCGGCTGGTTCCGCATCAGCGTTCCTATGCAAGGTTGGATCTCCAAAAAGAATGTGCGAAGTACCTGCAATGTGAAGGTGGAGCGGGTCAGCTTTGGCACAGGCAGAACCTCAACTACCGTTTCCGATCGCTTCATCGGTACAGGCAGCCATCGCTATGTGTTCAATGCAGGCAAGGGGCAAGTGATGACCGTGAGCCGCAACGATGGGCCCTTCCCCACCCTGCGATCGCCGAATGGCAAAGTTCTGGCGGAGTCTATGCAGGATGAAAAACGACCTCAGTGGAGCGGTGCTTTACCCCAAACGGGCGACTACGTGGTGGAACTGGAGTCAAACTTCAAGGGCTATCCCTACTCTTTCAAGGTAGAGATCAAGTGAGCAGAGATTAAGTGAGCAAATCGACTTCTCCACGCGAGAAGTTGAAATCCCTAGCATCTCAAAGACACTAAAAGATGCTAGGGAGCAGTGTGCCTCACGATCGTCCCCCAGTCACGGTAAACTGACTTCCTGAGTGAAGTTTTGCCAGATTAAGCGATCGTTCTGCATGAAAAAACTACTGCTTGCTAGCTGCCTGCTGCTGTCTCTGGCGAGCGCGTGTTCTGCACCCAAGAGCAGCGATCCCAGCGCCGCCACTCCCAAAACCCTGACCATCGGGGCAATCCCTGACCAAGACGCAGAGAAAATTCAGCGCCTTAACACCAAGCTGGTCAAGTATTTGGGAGCCGAGCTGAAAGTACCCGTGGCCTTCAAGCCTGTAACGGACTACACTGCTTCGGTCACGGCGTTCAAGGTGGGCGATATTGACCTGATGTGGTTTGGGGGGCTGACGGGAGTGCAGGCGCGGCTGCAAGTTCCTGGGGCAGAGGCGATCGCCCAGCGCAATATTGATGCCAATTTCCACAGCGTATTCATCGCCAACAAAAAAAGCGGTATCGAACCGATCGCTGAGCAAAAAGGACTGACTGTTTTCAGGGGCAAAACCTTCACCTTTGGCAGCGAGTCCTCGACTTCTGGGCGTTTGATGCCGCAGCTATTTCTAAGTCAGGCAGGGGTTGACTTGAAAGGCTTCAAAGGGCAACCTGGGTTCTCCAAATCTCACGATGCCACCTTGGAACTGGTACAGGCGGGGACTTACAACGCAGGGGTCTTGAATGAGCAAGTGTGGATGAGTCGGCTTCAGGAGGGCAAGGCTGACCCGGAAAAGGTGACTTTGGTGTGGCGATCGCCGGCCTACTATGACTACCACTGGCTAATCAATCCCAGCGTCAGCGATCGCTTCGGCAAAGACTTCAGCAAAAAAGTCCAGACTGCCCTGCTGAAGCTAGATCCCAGAGTTCCAGAACACAAGGAAATCCTGGATCTGTTTGGGGCTGAAAAGTTCATCTCCACCCAAAACACCAACTACGAGCAGATTGAGAAAGTTGGTCGTCAAATTGGGAAAATTAAATGAAAAATCCAATTTCGCCAGCTCAGTCCAGAGGAATCGTGAGCGAGATTGGCAGGGGAGTGATTTAATAGGGGAGTTGACGATCGGCGAGTCAATATCGTGGCAAAAGCTTCAGCCTCAATGCAATGGCGGTATCTACTCAACTTGACGGAGATGTTGCCCCGCTCCGAGCAGGTTAGTGATGCCCTTCAAGACTTACTTCAGCAGTTCCCACCACAGCGCTGGGCTAAGCCAGGAGGATGGCTGCTGGTGACGCTGGGCGGTGCGGCGCTGCTGTACTGGAATGGCCGGTTGGTGCTGGCGACGGGCGCGGGAGTTGCAGTGATGCTGCTGATTTACCTGATGCACGATGGTCAGCTCAATCTTCCCTGGGCCGAGATCCGCAAGCGGTTTGATGGCTGGAACCAGCCTGTAACGCTGGCGATCGCTGGGGGCGGCTTGGCCTGCCTGTCTACCTATCTGGCTGCTTCTATCTGGGCCAATTCCGATAGCGCCTGGATTGCGATCGGGTCGCTGCTGCAAGGCACAGGAACCTTGGCGGTGCTAGTGCTACTGGCCTGGCAAATTCTCAACCGCCAGACAACTCGCGATCGTGTCCACTACAACCAAATTCTGGCCGACCTGACCCACACAGAACCCCTACGGCGCTTAATTGCAGTGCGTCACCTCACCAGCACCGTTCCTGATTTGAGCAACCACCCCGCCCAGCAGCGAGAACTGGCTGACTATTTCCGCCTAGTGCTGCGCCGGGAACGAGAGCCGATCGTCCAGGAAGCTGCCCTAGAAGGACTGGAGCAGCTCGATCGAGTGCAGTCTCTTAAGCAGGCTACTCAGCCCATCATCAATACTCCCGCTAAGCGGACGGTCAAGCGCCGCCGTCTGCCTGCACGGTAATCTCAGATCCATGTCCATCTGCTACACCATTCGAGAGAGCCAAAGGGCGAAGTACGTTTCGCTGAAGGTTTCTGCGTCTGGAAAACTGGAGGTTGTGATTCCCTTTGGGTTCGATCAGAGCCGTATTCCCAGCTTGATCCAGCAGAAGCAAAGCTGGATCGATCGCGTCACCCAACGGCAGCAGCCAGTTGTGCCAGCGCTACCAGACCAAATCTTGCTGCCTGCGATCGCCCAAACTTGGCAAGTGGAATATGCACTAACTGCCTTAACAGAGGTAAAGATCCGGCAGAAATCGCGGGGACTCCTGCTGTCGGGCAAAGTGGACGATCAAGCCGCTTGTCAGTTCGCCCTGCAACAGTGGGTAGCTGCTCAAGCTAGAACTCACCTAGTTCCCTGGCTCCGCAAGGTCAGCCGCGAAGTGGAACTTCCCTTTGCCGTGGCTACCATTCGCCAGCAAAAAACTCTGTGGGGCAGTTGTTCCGGGCAAAAAAACATCAGCCTCAATTGCAAGCTGCTGTTTCTGCCAGAGGCGATCGTCCGCTACATCATGATCCACGAGCTATGCCACACGGTTCACATGAACCACTCTGCCCAGTTCTGGGCCCTTGTGGGGCGGCATGAGCCAACCTACCGACACCTCATTGCTACCTTGCGGGAACAGCGCCATCTCGTTCCTACCTGGATGGAAGATCGATAGTTTGCGCCAGAAGACTTTTCAGCTATCTTCATTACAGGAACTTATCTCTTCATATCTTTGCATAGGAGACTTTGATGACTCACGCTTACGCCGTTTTGTCCGCTAAGTCTGAACTTCAGCCCTTTGAATATGAATCAGGGCCGCTCAACCCGCTTGAGGTCGAGGTAAAGGTTCAGTACTGCGGCATTTGCCATAGCGATCTGGCGATGATCGACAATGACTGGGGCATGAGTACCTACCCTCTGGTTCCAGGGCACGAAGTGGTCGGAGAAATTGTTGCCGTGGGGCAGTTGGTTCATACCCTCAAAGTAGGGCAACGGGTGGGAGTCGGTTGGCAGTCAGGTTCCTGTTTGGAATGTCGTTATTGCAACAAGGGCAAAGAGCATCTGTGTCTGAACGAGCAGCAGCAGACGATCGTTGGGCACTACGGCGGCTGGGCAGACACAGTGCGCTGCCAAGCTCGGTTTGCTGTCCCCCTCCCTGATGGACTCGATCCGGCAGTGGCAGGGCCGCTAATGTGTGCAGGAACAACCGTCTGGTCGCCCATCACCCATTACGGAGTCCGTCCGGGCATGAAAACGGCGGTGCTGGGGGTCGGCGGTTTGGGTCATCTGGCAGTGCAGTTTTTAGCTAAATTTGGCACGGATGTCACCGCCATTAGCTCCACTCATAACAAAGAAGATGAAGCCCGCCAACTGGGGGCCAGCGACTTCATTGCCACCCGCGGCACGGACGAACTGGCTAAAGCCGTCATGAAGTTCGACTTTATTCTGTCTACGGTTTCGGCGGATGTGGAGTGGAGCCAATTCATTGCGGCGCTGGCTCCTGAAGGGCGACTCTGCATTGCCGGTGTCCCCGAAAACGACCTCAAGCTGCCTGCTTTCCCTTTGATCGAATTTGAGCGATCGGTGAGCGGTGGCCGAGCCGGTGCACCCAGCGACACGGCAGCCATGCTGGAGTTCTGTGCCCGTCATGATGTCAAGCCGATGTGTGAGCAGTTCGATTTACCGGATGTGAACCGAGCCGTGCAGCACGTCCGGGACGGCAAGGCCCGCTATCGGGTTGTGTTGGCAGCGTAGCGCCGGAATTGAGGTGATGGAGTGGCGGCAAGGGTTGACAGTTCTCAGCCTTGGGACTCGACCTTGAGACTCGACAGAAGACAGACGATCGCAACAGAACGTAACTTAGGGCGTAAGTCAACACCCAGCAGAACGTTTTAGACTTTTAAACGTGGCAATTGTGCGCCTCAGACTCTCCGTCTCAAACGCCCTTCATTCTGTTTGACCCGCCCTATGTTTCCACTCCATCGCCCCCGTCGCCTGCGTAGCCATCCCCAACTGCGGCGGATGGTGCGCGAAACCGTGCTCACAACCAGTGATTTGATCTACCCTCTGTTTGCGGTTCCGGGCGACGCGATCGCCAAAGAAGTGAAGTCCATGCCAGGGGTATTTCAGCTTTCGATCGACAAGATTGTTGAAGAAGCCAAAGAAGTCTACGATTTGGGCATCCCTGCCATTATTCTCTTTGGCATTCCCGCCGATAAAGATGTGGATGCGACAGGCGCGTGGCACGACTGCGGTATTGTCCAGAAGGCGGCCACAGCGGTCAAATCTGCTGTGCCGGATTTAATCGTGATTGCCGACACTTGCCT
>DATNQR010000048.1:0-8232 GCA_036703905.1 Thermosynechococcaceae cyanobacterium | reverse complement strand
GAGCGTGGCGCACTGCATTGGTGAACCCTTCCACCAGAGCCAGCTCACACCTCATCCAAACGGTATTAGGAACTGGCTCACCCTTAAACTGACTGAACCACTCCAGAACTTGCTCCAGAGCCGCTAAGTCGGTTTTAAGTTGAAGGTGGGCGCGGCGAAGTGCTTGCAACGGATAGAGATCCTCTAATGTAGAATCTGTGAACAGTATATTCTTTGGTTTAGCTTGTGATAAACCCCTCGGCAAAACTTCACCTGCACGATGGTTTACTCAATCCCCTCCTTATCGTTCCTTGTCTCCTATGACTACCGTTTTGATCATTGATGACGATCTGCCCACTCAGGTCATTCTGCAAAGGGCGCTGGCGGGGCAGGATTATGACGTGGTAGTGGCTAGAGACGGTGTTGAAGGGCTGGAGATGGCCAAAGCGCTCCACCCTGCTCTGATCATTTGCGATTGGATCATGCCGAGGCTGGATGGGCTGGAGGTGTGCCGCCAAATTAAAGCTGACCCAAACCTGTGTACTTCGTTCTTCGTTCTATTGACCTCCCGCACGGCGGTCGAAGACCGAGTTCTGGGGTTGGACAATGGTGCAGATGACTTTCTCTCCAAACCGATCGAAGTTAATGAGCTACAGGCACGAGTGCGGGCGGGGCTGCGGCTCCAGCGCGTCAACCAGGATTTGCAAACCCAGAAGCAAATGCTGGAAAAAGAGCTAGTGGAGGCGGCAGAGTATGTCCGATCGCTGCTGCCTCAGGATTGCACCGAGGGCGGGGTTCAAATGGAATCCCGCTTTGTGCCATCTCGGCAACTGGGCGGCGACTGTTTCGATTATTTCTGGCTTGACCCGGACTACCTAGTGGTTTATCTACTGGATGTCTCTGGGCACGGGCTAGGGTCGGCGTTGCCCTCGATCTCGGTGTTGAATATGCTGCGATCGCAATCAATGGACGGCGTGAACTTCTACCAGCCCAGTCATGTGCTGTATGCTCTGAACGAAACGTTCCAGATGGATTACCAGAACGACAAATACTTCACAATCTGGTACGGCGTATACAACCGGGTTAAGCGGCAGTTGATCTACTCCAGCGCGGGCCATCCGCCTGCTGTACTGTTGACCCAATCTTTGACAGACGATCGTGCAGCCATACAGCTTAAAACTTCCAGTCCGCCGATCGGGATGCTCCCGGATACTCGCTTTAGCGACCAACGCTGCACTATTGAAGAACTCAGCACCCTGTACGTTTTCAGCGATGGTGTTTACGAGATTTTGCGCTCAGATGGCACAGTGTGGGGACTAGATGCGTTTGTCCAATTGCTGATGGACGATCGAGCCATTATTCAGCAGAAGGGACTGGATCACGTCCTGAACCATGTTCAGCGCCTCAGCTTGAATGATGCGCTGGACGATGATTTGTCCGTTCTCCGCATTAGCTTTGCCTAGGAGGAATTAGTTTCGCCTAGAAAGAACTGGAGGCCACGGTCTTATCAAAGGCAGAACGATCGGCAAACACCTCAAACACCTGTTCCATCCCGGTCAGTTCAAACAACATTCGGGGTTGCTCACTCACTGAGCAAAAACACAGCCGGCCGCCCGCCGTGCGAACCGCCTTGAACGCCATCGCCAGAACGCCCAACCCAGAGCTATCAATAAACGTCACACTTTGTAGATCAACCAAAATAAGCCTGGCTCCAGATTCGACAATTTCCACAATTTCCTTACGGAGCTTACTTGCCTGCTCATTGCCCAAAATGCCGGAAGGTTGAACGATTTTGACGATGGAATCCATGAATCTAACCTTGTTACAGATTACAAATCTACTTTCGCTGGTCTACCGGTGACCAAACACTGTTTAGTGTACCCTCCAGGCAGCAGGGACTACCATCACTTTGACCCAGAGCCATCCTCTCCGCCCTTAGGCTTGCTCTTCTAGTCTGGTTTTGGCTAGTTCTATGAGACTTACGAAACTCAGGGGATGAAATGTCCGGATCAACAACTCCCGTTAGAGAAGGGGAGCAGGGACAGTGCATGGGCTGCCTTGAGTCAGGAAATCGTAAGCCCAACTACATTCATTTTCTGGTTCATACTTGTACGATCCCTCTAGTAGTCTCTCTTGGACTGTTCCAGGGTCGCACGATTCAGTAATGCCATCTGTTCATTCTGCCTTTTCCTACAGTAGTTCTGAATTCCTAAGAGTAGCGATCGATGACGACTGGATTTCCGATAGCCTCAACCCGTAGACCGACTTCTCTTTCCATCCCGCAGCGATCACGCCGCGCGGTCGTACTGATGGCTGTAGTGACCGTTCTGATGGGTAGCTGCGTCTTCCGGCTTGCCCAGCTTCAGCTCAAGCAAGGAGCCTCAAACCGCGAACTAGCTGAGAAAAATCGAGTTTCGCTGGTTCCTCTGCCGTCGGATCGAGGCAACATTCTCGATCGTCAGGGGCGGCTGTTGGCGACCAATCGGTTGGCGAGATCGGTCTACCTTACTCCACGGGAGCAGTCGGAGCAGCAGTGGGCAGAAACCGCCCAACGCCTCGGCCCATTGCTGAACCTGCCCCCCGAAGAAATCCTGACCAAGCTCCGGCAAGCGGGCTATCGATCGGCCAATCCCGTCCGCATCAGCCGTAATTTGAACCCCACTGCTTTTGTTGTGCTGGCAGAACAAGCGGCTCAGTTTGCCGGTGTAGAAATTCGGGCAGAATCCAGTCGCCATTATCCCAACGGCAAACTGGGAGCGCACGTTTTGGGCTACATCAGCGAAGCTACTGAAGCTGACCTGAAGACCAATCCCCAATACCCTATGGGAATGCTGACGGGACAGATGGGTGTAGAGCGAATTGCGGAGACAACCCTGCAAGGCGTATGGGGAGCGCGGCAGGTTGAGGTGGATGCAGGCGGGCGGAGCGGCAAAGTGCTGGGCATCAAAGCGCCGCAGTCCGGGGGGGCTGTGAACCTGACGCTGGATCTAGATCTACAAAAAACAGCGGAGGCGGCCCTGGCCAACCGTCGCGGTGCTGCCGTAGTGCTGGACATCAAAACTGGTGAAGTGCTGGCTCTGGCCAGTGGGCCGAGCTTTGATCCCAACCTGTTCACCCGCCGCATGACAACGGAAGAGTGGAAGCGGTTGCAGGAAGAAGACAAGCCCTTTCTGAATCGGGCCCTTCAAGGTTATCCACCAGGCAGCACCTTCAAGATTGTGACGGCGGCGGCGGGGATGCAGTCGGGTAAGTTCTCGCCCGATTCCACCATAGCCACCTCGGCCTATATCAGTTTGGGCGGCTTCCAGTTTCATGAGCACGGCTCGAGCTACGGGGTGATTGGTTTTCCAGAAGCTATTGCCGTGAGCAGCAATACATTTTTCTATCAAGTTGGACTGGCAGCAGGGCCGGAAGAAATCTCTAAGTGGGGACAATTGCTGGGAATTGGCACAACGAATCTGGGTCTGGAAGGCGGCAACCACGGCATGGTTCCAACGCCTAGCCAAAAGGAGAAGCTGTTCAAGGAACCCTGGTATGGCGGCGATACGGTGAGCATGTCGATCGGGCAGGGATTGGTGCAGTCCACTCCGTTGGAGATGGCGGTGATGGTGGCGGCGATCGCCAATGGGGGTCGCCGCGTTAGACCCCACCTGCTGACTTCCCAAACCAACACACCAGCCACCCAAGCGGAGACAACAGGGCTGAATCCTGATGTGGTGGCTGTGATTCGTCAGGGATTGGTGGCAGTCGTGCAGCAGGGCACAGCCAAGAGCCTCAATGATGGCTCGATTCCCCTCACAGGGGGCAAAACGGGCACAGCAGAAGTGGTAGGACAACGAGACAATGCTGTGTATGTCGGTTTTGGCCCTGCAGAGAATCCTAGAATTGCCCTAGCAGTGGTGGTGGAGAACGGTGGCTTTGGGGCAGAGTCCGCTGTGCCGATCGCCCATGAACTCTACAAAACCTACTTCAAAAAACCTCCGCGTCCCTAACCGCTAGGTCTGTTTATAACGAACAGACCTAGCTCCTGCTGCATCCAAAGATTAGGAAGCTGTGGAACCAGCACATTGGTATAACTTGGTATCAGAAGCAGGGGACACTTCAGTTTGCCCGCTGAACAAGCGATCGTCCGTTTACTCTACATTCACAGCTATCAGCAGCCTGGAAAAGGCTGCTGATAGCTGAAAACGAACTTAAAACCGCGATGCCTGAGCCAAAATCCAATCCGGGCGCAAGTGGCGGGCTTGCCGCAAGTAGGGATGGTGAATTTTGAGGTTTGGGTCTGCTGTGTTGAAGTGAATTAGAAAGCGAATGCAGCGCTCCAGACTTCCCTCGACGTACATTTGCTGGACATCAAACAAGGGGACATTGGCCCATTGGGGACGTTCACGGGCGATCGCGGCAGGGAAGACGGCATCTAGGTCACGGGTGACGGAGAAAGTGACGCTGACAATCTCATCGTGATCAAGCCGATTGTATGCCTCTAGCTCGTCCAGCAGTTCATGAACTGCTTCTCGAATTGCCTGGATTGAATTGACCGGAACCGTTGTTGCCCCTCGAATTGCCTTAACTCGCCAACCCACGCCCAGTCCTCCCCACAATTCTACTAAAGTTGAGTTTTAATATTCTGGCTTGCGATCGCACGGAGACGATCGCTCCGCCCCCAATCATGGCTGAAAACTTATACAAACGTCAGCCTTCGCTTACCGCTTCTTAATGTTCTAGCGCGGCATCAAGCCTTTAAGCACAATACAGCTAAGCACAATACAGCCTTAGGCACGATACAGCCATAGAGGAACGCCACTGGTAGAAACTTCAAACTCTAGCCAGTCTAGAGCGGCGGCTAGTTTTGGAAACGTGGCAAGTTGTTTGCTTGCCTGCGATCCCGTCAGTCGGCTCAACAACGGCTTGCGCTCCTCAAAAGTGAAGACACGGGTTTTTTCAGGATCGAGACCGGCTAGTTCAGCGGCCCAGAGTCGGGCATCTTCTTCTGTGCCTAGCCGATCGACCACGCCGAGTTCTAGGGCTTGCTGTCCAGTGAAGATGCGCCCATCGGCAAAGCTGCGGACGGTTTCAACGGTGAGGTTGCGGGCTTCAGCCACGGTTTGGACAAACTGCCCATAGCTGATGTCGATCAGTTCTTGCAGAATGTTTTGCTCTGGTTCGGTAAGTTCGCGATCGAAGGCCAGGATGTCTTTGTAGGGGCCGGACTTGATTACCTTAAACGACACGCCGATGCGCTCCAGCAACCGCTCCAGGTTGTTACCTCGCAGAATCACCCCAATGCTGCCGGTGATTGTGCCGGGGTTGGAGACGATGTGCGGTGCGCCCATGCCGATGTAGACTCCACCAGAAGCGGAAATATTGCCGAAGCTGGCGACAATCTTGGTTTTGTCTTGCAGGCGCTTCAGGGCGGTGTAGATTTCTTGGGAATCGCCCACTGTGCCGCCAGGACTGTCGATCCGCAGCAGCAGCGCCGGAAACTGGCCCTCTTCTACTTTCTTGAGCGCTTCCAGAACGCGCTTGCGGGTTGCCCCTGCGATCGCGCCTGAAATTTCAATCCGAGCAATTCGTTTACGAGACCGAGATTTGCGGAACCAGTTCATGGGCAAAGGGAGAAATAAGGGACTGGGGAGCAGGAGATATGCTGGCTCTCATCTGACTCTCTACGTTTTCTAGTGTGCCTTATCGGCTGCAAGAGCGGGACGATCGAGGGTTTTGCAGCACGACTTGGTTCGGGTTTGCTTAGATCGTTCTATAAGTTACTTAACATAACTACAAGGTTGGGTACAATCTAAACACTGCCGTTTTCACCCTAGCTGCTGCCCTATGGACTCCAAGCTGACTCGATCGCCTGTTGCTCCTTTACTGCTGATTGCTCCTTTTTTCTTCTGGGGCACGGCGATGGTGGCCATGAAAGGGGTGATTCCCAACAGCACACCGCTTTTCATGGCAGGCGTGCGGCTAGTTCCGGCGGGGCTGCTGGTGCTGGCGACGGCGGGGCTGCTGGGCCGTCCGCAGCCGAAGGGCTGGGCCGCCTGGCTCTGGATCGGGCTATTTGCTCTGGTTGATGGAGCGCTGTTTCAGGGATTTTTGGCGGAGGGCCTGGCCCGCACTGGGGCAGGATTGGGATCGGTGATGATTGACTCGCAGCCGTTGGCGGTGGCGCTGCTGGCGCTGTGGCTGTTTGGCGAACGAATTGGGCTATGGGGCTGGCTGGGGCTGGGATTTGGGGTGCTGGGAATTAGCTTGCTGGGCTTACCGGACGAGTGGATTTTGGCTGTCTGGCAGCACCGATCGCTGCCTGCCGAACTGCAACTGGGCACAGACCTTCTGAGTGATCTATTCCAGAATGGGCAATGGTTGATGCTGCTGGCGGCGCTTTCGATGGCGATCGGCACGGTGATGATGCGGGTGGTGAGTCGCTATGCTGACCCGATCGCGGCCACGGGCTGGCACATGATTTTGGGCGGTTTGCCTTTGTTTGCCCTGTCTTCCCAGTTGGAAGTGGATCAGTGGGTGCATCTGAGCGCGGCGCAGTGGGTGGCGATGGGCTACTCTACGGTGTTTGGCAGCGCGATCGCCTACGGGCTGTTTTTCTATTTTGCTTCTAGTGGAAGTCTCACGAGTTTGAGTTCCCTCACGTTTCTGACTCCGGTGTTTGCGCTGCTGTTTGGTAATGTGTTTTTGGCAGAGATGCTGAGTCCGGTGCAGTGGTTTGGTGTGGGTATGACGCTGGTGAGCATTTATTTAATTAACCAGCGGGATGTTTTGGCGCGGTTGGGGCAATCCAGTGATCCGTCTGAAGTAGCGGTTGCTAATCAACAAGTGTCTGTGAGTGTTGTTGAACCTGAGTGAAGGGCTTTGGAGAAGCGTGGCGTGATATGGATAGCTTGGGCTGAGAACTTTTGGCGATGAATTTAAGTGTGGCTCTGCCGATCGTTTTCTTTCCAATAAGTCCCGTCTCGCCCAAAGATTTCCTCTGAATCTTGTTAGATTTCCACCAGATTAAATAGGTTCCAGATCGATCGCATTGAGCAATGCAAGTTAATGCTGGCAAGCCCGTGATGAATGACGGGCCTGCCAGCATCTTTTCGAGAACTTCGACGATCGCTGTTCGCTTCAGGTAGGGGCTGGGAACTCTGAGGGCAGAGCAGCTTATCCCACTTGATAGGAACACCATTATGGTATTGAAGGGCAAGAAGGCTCACGCAAGAATTCGCTTGCTGCTGACCCTGTGGGAACTCTGCGCGGTGGAGGCGGAGGTTGGGAGAGGGGAAATCACCCGGAAGATTGTTAGGAAGGGTGAAAAGATGGCGGACTACCAAGAGTTGTTTGATGAACTGATGGATGGAGGAACGATCGCGATTCCGAGGCGCAATAAGATTGCGATCGACTCTGAACAGGTTCGAGATCTGCTGGGTTCTGCTTTACAAGATGAAGATTTTGAGTTTAAGGCTCAGATCGGTAGAAATGCTGCGAATGCTTTGCTAAGACTGATCAGAGAAGGGACAAAAGCTGGGGTTTCAGTCGATTCAAAACCCGCTACGGAGGCCGCAAAAATTACTTCTTATGAGGAATTTAAGCAGGTTGCTCTGACGGTTTATGACTCGCTCAATCGTGATTTCAATCTGGACAATCTTGTACCGATCTACCGCATTCGGCGCGAGATCGGCGATCGGGTCAGTCGATCGGAGTTCAACGAATGGTTGTTGAAAATGCAAGAGAATGATGTGCTGCAACTGCTAGAGGGGAGCGTGGAAGATGGTGCGCCCGATAAAATTGAGGACTCCATCACTACTAAGGTCAGTGGTTTACGCTGTTACGCTAAACGCCTAAATGGGTGAGCTAACTCATCAGCAGAGACAATTCAAACAGTAAACCTTGCAAGGAGAAGCAACAGTGGAAAGCTCACCCTCAGCCATTTCCGACCTCAACAAAGCAATTGAAGCAGAGAACCCGTTCGATAGATCCCTTGTTGTCAGAAGTCATGATGTTTGGGAGCAAAAGTTTCCAGATGTTCCATTTATCAACGGACACATATCAGATGCCGTTTTCCAGAGTATTGACCAGATTCGCAAGGGCCAGCGCTCGGTGGTGGGCATCACGATTAAGGCAGAGAAGGGATTCGGGAAGAGCCACTTGATCAGTCGAATTCGGCGGCGATTGAAAGAAGGAGACGATTCTTTCTTCGTCTATATGAGCGAAACTGACTATGGCGATCTCAACAAAATCAACTCTCAGTTTCTAAAT
>DATNQR010000047.1:0-6003 GCA_036703905.1 Thermosynechococcaceae cyanobacterium | reverse complement strand
ACCAGCGAGAAGTGCAGATCTTGGGTCAGGCGATCGCTGGGTTGAATTCTACAGATCTCCAGACCAGAGTAGGTATGTAGATGCACATAGACAAAATCTGCTACTTGTTGCGAGACTTTTAAAGGTTTCCAGCACTGCTCAAACCATTCCTCTGCACTGAGGGAAGGACGATCGTGCAAAAGTTGACTTACCTGTCGCCGCACCCCTAAGTCAGGGCTGAGGTCAGCATAAGTGTTGAGACTGGCAAATAGATTCTTGAGCCTTTGCCACATACGCCAGAAGCCACCGACTTTAACTCGTCTAAGCTCTAGTATTCCCAGGGCTTGCAGAATCTCTCAGATCTTCGAGATCGCGGCTCTTTCCTAACTAGGCGATCGTTTTCTTCACAAGGTTCAGGGTTCCAGCCCTTAATTTTAGTAGAAAATTCGGCTTCTACGGTTGCTGCAAGGCTTGAGAGATTGCTGTTCGTAAGGTTGTTACAATTTCTAACAACTGTATCGTGCATAACTCCCTTAATCCGACATCATCCGTAGGGTATACTTACCCCAATCTGAACACTTGAGATTGCTATAGCAAGTAACTTATGGCAGCTCGATCGACCCTTTATGCAATTGAGGTGAGTCTAAGTGCCCTACGCAACGTACTCGGAGTTGGAGCAGGAAGTTTCTAGGTTGGCGCAGGCGATCGCGTCTCGCAATTCTCTCATTGGGCAGGATGTGCTGGAGGGCTTGCGCGATCGATTCTCTCCAGAAGAAGCGGCGGGGATCACGCTGATCAGTCTGGAGCGACTGATTTGGGCAGACGCGACCGCCTTTGTGTGGGCGGTGGAGACACTGCTGCCGTCCGGGATAATGCAAGACATCCGGCGGATCACCTCAGCCAGTGTAGGCAAGCGACTGGTAGATCACGGCTTTCAGCCTGGAGAAGATTTCAGCGTCGATGCTGGGGGACGGCTGCTGTTGAGCGATCAAGCTAGAGCGAGTGTGACTCGGCGCTAGGAGAGTCTGTCATCAAGCCCAAAATCTCCTGAGCTGCCCGATCGCATACCCCTGGTTCCCCGATCGCCTGCCGCATCTCCTGATAGCCTGACAGCATTTGCTGGCGATAGTCGGAGTTGCAGAGTAGCTTCAGCGACTCCTCAGTAATGTTCGCCGGGGTTGCATTATCCTGCAAAAACTCCCTAACTATAGGCTTCATTTGCACCAGGTTCGGTGGCGAGACAAAGGGAATCGAGAACTTCAGCACCTTGTCCATAATCCAAGCCGTGAGGGGATTGACCTTGTACAGCACCACCTGAGGCACATTGAGCAGGGCAATTTCCAGGTTGACTGTGCCTGATTTAGTGATAGCCAGATCGGCAGCGGCGATCGCTTGGAGCGCCAAGGACACTTCTGGCTGGTCAGGTGCACCCACCTTGGGAGCAGTGTCTTCCAGAATAGTGGCTTGCAGGCCATAATCCTGCACTCCTTGGGCGATTGTGTCTCGATACTTCTCCATCGCCAAGGGAATCCAGAAGTGAACCTGGGGCTGCTGGGCCTGGATTTGTCGGGCTGATTCAAACATTACAGGTAGCAGATATTTGAGTTCTTGCTGGCGGGAAGCAGGCAGCAGCACCACGGCAGTCTGCTCGGCGGGAATCCCTAAAGATTGACGAGCAGAGGCTCGATCGGGCGCGGTTTGCAGCCGATCTACCAGTGGATGCCCCACCCAGACGACGCTTCCCCCTTTGCCCTGGTAGTATTTTGCTTCTTCGGGAAAGATGGCCAGAATTCGAGCAGTGGCGCGAATAATCGAGTTGGTGTTGTAGGAATTGAGGGACCAGATCCACTCCTGGGGCGCGATGTAGAATACCACAGGCACCGCTGGCAGGTTCTTTGAGAGATAATTGCAAAACGCTATATTCGGACTCATGTAGTCAATCAGCACTACCAGATCCGGTGGATGCTGTTTCAGATGTTGCTTGGCGCGGCGCTGCACTTGTAGGGTGGGCAGAACGTAGGGCAAAGATTCCAGGATGCCGATAGACCCAATGGCGCTGGTGTGGCCCAGGAGTTTAGCTCCTGCGGCAGCCATGCGATCGCCGCCCAGAGCCAAGATTTCTAGCTCCATTCCCTGCTGCTGGGCCTGCCGCTCCAAGGCTTGCACCAGCAACGATCCCTGTAGATCTCCAGAAACTTCGCCTGTGCTGATAAAGATGCGCCGCTTCACGCCTTTCTCCCAGAAGTAGGGCCCCGTCGTCCTTCCTGCTGCGACTGAGCCAGAAAACGGTGCAGGTGTTGCAAATATTCATTGTCAATCTGGCGATCGAGCTTCTCTAGCGCTTCGTTCAAGGTAAGTCCAGAGCGGTAGAGCAGACGGAAGGCTTGCTTGAGGGATTCGTAGTATGTTTCTCCTTCAGTTACTCCGGCCCGCTTTAGACCCACCAGGTTCAGCGATCGTACCCGCGCTGGGTTGCCTTCCACCAGCATGAACGGCGGCACATCCCGCTCAATTCGGCTCATACCCCCCACCATTGCTAGGCGGCCGATGTGGACGAACTGATGAATGCCAACCAAACCGCCGATTCTAGCCTGAGACTCGATCCGCACGTGCCCCGCCAGAGCTACGGCATTGGTGATAATCACCTGATTCTCGACCACGCAGTTGTGGGCAACGTGGACGTAGGCCATCAGCAGATTACCGTTGCCGATCGCGGTGGTTTCGCCAACCCCCGTGGCGCGGTTGATGGTGACGTGTTCCCGAATCCGATTGTCGTTGCCAATCTTGACTAGACTTTCGGAACCGTCGTACTTGAGGTCTTGCGGCTCCAGTCCGATCGCTGCTCCTGGAAAAATCTCGTTGCGAGCGCCAATCTCGGTGCGCCCATCCAGGATGACGTGAGCACCGATCGTTGTCTCTGCCCCAATCTTGACGCGCTCACCAATCACAGCGTAGGCTCCCACCCGCACCGTGGGGTGAAGCTCTGCACCGGGATGAATGACAGCCGTTGGATGAATTAAGGTCTGCATAGGAGCTACGAGTGATGAGCTATGAGTTTACTAGGGTGATGAAATACGAAACTCGAAACTCAAAATCCAAACCTCAACGCTCCCTAGTCCACCAGAGAAAACATGAGTTCGCCTTCTGCCACCAAGCGCCCGTCCACTTCTGCCTGACCTTTCATCCAGCCAAATCGACGACGCTTGATCGACACCAGTTCCACTGTCATCACCAGTTGATCTCCGGGAACTACTGGGCGGCGAAATTTCACTTTGTCAATGCCAGCAAACATAAATAGCTTGCCCTGCGCGTCCTCCATTTGTGTCAGTACCACACCGCCGACTTGCGCCATGGCTTCAACAATGAGCACGCCAGGCATGATGGGCCGTCCAGGAAAGTGCCCTTGAAAATGCGGCTCGTTGAAGGTGACGTTTTTGATCCCTACAGCGATCTGACCCGGAATATATTTGATGATGCGATCGACCAGAGCGAAGGGATAGCGGTGGGGTAAAAGTTGATGAATCTGCTCCACTGAGAATGAAGTAGACGCTTCAGCCCCAGGCGAGTCAGCTTTGTCTGATACGGGAGTGTCCAAATGGGTTGATGCACCGGCATGATTGACATCAGTAAAAATCGACATGGGCTAGGAAGTGATAAAAGGGACGAGGTTTTGTGAGGGAGATCAAGTCAAGCTAATCTACTCACTTTCAGTTTGAGCGATCGCCCAAGTTGAGTATGCAGTTTGTGGCTGGCTTTGTAGGCCAGAAAGTGAGCCGTTGGTAAGGCTCCCAACAAACTTAAATCTCCTATTAAGTCTAAGAGTTTATGGCGCGCGGGTTCGTTCACAAATCGCAAAGGCGGATTAATCCAACCTTCGGCTCCACAAACCAAGGCGTTTTCCAGGCTACCGCCTTTGATCAGCCCTTGCGATTGTAAATAATCGATCTGGTGCGCCAGTCCAAAAGTACGGGCTGGGGCGATCGCTTCAACAAAATCGGCGGTGCTCCCAGCCCAACTGTGCCATTGATTGCCGATTGCGGGCAAATCGAAGTCAATGCCGTAGGTGAACCGGAGTTCGGCAGCAGGCAAAGCAGCAACAAAAGCATCACCGTCGCGAATCCACACGGGTTCGGTCAAGGTGAAGACGGGTCGGGGCACATCTTGGGCGATCGTGCCCACTTGAGCAATGCCCTGTGCCCACTCCAAGGCCGAGCCGTCCAGTAGAGGTAGCTCTGACCCATCAACTTCGATACGGGCATTATCCACCCCTAGTCCCACCAGGGCCGCCAGTAAGTGCTCGACTGTCCGAATCGAAGCTCCTTCGTGCCCCAGTTCTGTAGACAGCAGGGTTTGGTGAACTGCGTCAATGTGAGCCGGAATCTCTGGCGCATTGGGCAGATCAGTCCGAATGAAGGTGCGGCCCTGGTTGGCGATCGCGGGCTTCACTCGCACTCGCACAGGTTCTCCCGTGTGCAAACCCACGCCCGATCGCTCAAATTCCCTCGTCAGGGTTTGCTGGCGCACTGTTTCCTGGCGCACTGTTTCCTGATCGCTTTCTGTTCCGGGCTGACTGGCCACTCCTTGCATCAGAAGCGCTCTCCAATGCCAAAGTGCAGGCGACCGTCGCCCTGATCGTTAAAGCCGTAGTCAATCCGAATTGGCCCCAACGGAGACTGCACCCGCAGTCCTAAGCCGTAGCCCAAACCGTTCTCCGGCTTGCCCCGCACTCCGCCCGGATTGCCAGGAACACTGCTCTGGCTGCCCAAACTTGTGCCCGCATCCACAAACAGTGCCCCAGAAATCACTGAGAAAATGGGGAAGCGGTATTCGACCGTTGCTTGGAGAAAGCTGCGAGCGCCACCCACGTCTCCTTCGTCATAACCGCGAATCGAGTTGCTGCCGCCTAGAGCAAAAGCTTCGTAGGGGGGCAAGTCGCCTAGTACTGTGCCGCCCTGAATGTTGAAGGCGAAAGTCTGGGGACAATCAGTGTTGCTGGCGTTGGCTTTGCGGCATCCAGGTGAGACTTTGAGCAACCGAGTGGGCAAGTAGAAGCTGTAGCTGCCCCGCAGACGATTCAGCAGAATGTTTCCCCGACCGATCGGGATAGACTGCTCTACTCCCAGCCGCAGCAGCGAACCAGTGATGGGACGTAGGGGATCATCGCGGCGATCGCGCACTGCTCCAAACTGAAGCGTAAACAAGTCATCCTTGCCAGAGTCACTGAAGCTGAGGCGGTTGTTCTTTTCATCCCGGAAGCTGAGTTCGCCATCGGCATCGCGGATCGCCACGCGCTGATACTGAGCGCCCAAAGACGTGACCCATTCCGATCGACGGAACACATCCTTGCTGAGCGGCCGCGAGAAGCTAATGCCTGCCCCCGTCCGGTTCACACGGGGACGATCTTGGTTGGGCAACCGAATTTCATCCTCACCACCGTCAAAGATCAGCGAGATCGTGCGTCGCTTGAACAGGTTGATACTGTAGGATGTGCGGAACGGATCACCCGCAATCCACGGATCGGTGAAGTTCAGGTCAAACAGTAGCTCCCGTGTGCCTAGCTGAAGCTCGGCTCCCAACTTCTGGTTGTTGCCGCCTAGGTTCTGTTGCTGGTAGCTCAACGTTCCAAACAGTCCACTGGCAGAGCTAATTCCTGCCCCCGCCGCCACCGAGCCGGTGTTCTTCTCCGTAACGTTGGCCACCACCACCACTTGCTTCGGGTCTTGTCCCGGATTTAGCGACAGCTTAACATCATCAAAAACGCCCAAGCCGAAGACGCGCTGTAAGTCTCGCTCGGCAATGTTGCGATTGAATACAGTCCCCGACTTCAATTCAAACTCACGGGTCACAATGAAGTCACGGGTACGACCTCGGACTCGCACAGGATTGCCGTTCGCGTCTCTGACTGGCTCGCCCGCCTTATCAGTCACGATTTCGCTACCTTCTTTGTTCAAGAAGCGCACTTGAACATTCTCAATCACCCCTTCTGCAATCTCCAGCACCACTGTGCCATCTGGGGAAACTCTG
>DATNQR010000046.1:0-2505 GCA_036703905.1 Thermosynechococcaceae cyanobacterium | reverse complement strand
ACCGGGATTAGCTTCCTGAGCGGCTACATCATCGCGGTTCTCTCAGATATTTTTGATGGCATTCTTGCCCGAAGATTGGGAGTCAGCACTATGGAACTCCGCCAAGCCGATAGCTGGGCAGACATCGCCTTGTATCTTTGTATAGCGATTAGCACTGGGCTGGTGTATCCAACGGTGCTGGTTGCCTTCCAAACGCCGCTACTAATTGTGATTGCGGCACAACTCACTTTGTTTGGGGTGAGCCTGGTTAAATTTGGGAAGTTTCCCAGCTTTCACACCTACACGGCCAAAGCTTGGGGCCTTTCTCTGTTAGTTGCCGTGGTGGGGTTGTTTGGCTTCGGCAATGCCAGCCTTCTGTGGGGCGCGATCGGACTGTGCCTGGTCAATACTGTTGAGGAAATTGTCATGACGTTGCTTCTCCCCACGTGGCAACATGATGTTCTCAGCCTGAGTCATGCGTTGAAGCTGCGTGATATGCTGCGAGCGAACGAACGCGATCGCGCGATTGAAAAACCGTAGAAACTCACCTTAGCTGAAACCGTAAATCTTCACCGTTGGTAACTAAGGTAAATGCAGTGGGAAAGTGAGGTTACTGAATTTCAAGATTTTAGAAGGAAGTAACCTCTTGGCCCACAAGCTTCAAGACATTGATGGTGCAGTCGTCATCTGTGCCGATTGTGACTTCAGCCTGTTGTCGATCTGCGACTACCGTAGCATAGTTAGCTTGGGCATACCAACGCGCCAATTGCCCAAAAGTCGGCTTGGCCTGATGGTAGTGGGCGATCGCCTGTACCATGTTGGGGAAGTGCGGGTTCCCTTCCACCAGACGACTACCGTTTGCATACAAATCCAGATAGATGATTTCACGAGTTGTTAGATCTAGCACAAACGGCAACCACATCCGTCCCGGCTGATTCACGTTCACTTTCTGGGCTACAGTTCTAGCATCAAAGGTTTGGCGATCACTGCCAACCTGCTCTCGCCTCATCCAACCTGCGTAGGCAGCTTGAAGTTGGGAGAACTCTTCACCTCGGTAACGTAGAACAGTCGGTAGTAAGTAGGACTGGTTTACACTTGCCAAGCGGATGTCAATGAACTCAGCCGCGCCATCTGGGGCACTTTGGATGTCGCCACTGTGCGCCACGTCCTCACCTGCGCCGTAGCGATTCCAGCCAACGTGCTGGGCATTGCCAAAGTCCTGATCCAGCATCAGCACACTCAAATCTAGATCAGTCTCCTTCTGGTGCTGTTGCCAGTAGACAAACAGGCGCAGCACTTCTGCGTTGCCAAAGGGAATCCGTGACCCCCGCGCTAAATTGAGTAGCCCCTCAGACTGTTTGCGGACTTGAAGAGGCAGTACCAGACGATCGAGGGCTGGGTCAATCCAGACTGTACTCCAGTTTTTCTTCCCCTCCAATTGAGTCAAGATTAGGTTCTCTAGGTTCTTCAGCACTGGAGTCAAATCACCGAGCAAGTGGCGTTGCCCAACCGTGTGAGCTTTGCCCTGCTTGTTGACAACCAGGCGTGCTCCTTGAAACTGTAGAGCAGCATAGACTGTCAGCAGTAGGGGGAGCGGGATCGTCTCGGCTCTGTCCCTCAGCGCCGCGATCGTCTCAGCTACGACGCTAACGTCCAGCCGTTGCAGGAGCCAGGTTAGGCGGCGTAGCAGTAGGGAAGGTTGCTGTTGAAGTAGTGCCAGGGGCTGTTCTCCAGAAGCATTGACGACTTGCGACTCAAAGCTCCGAATACGGTTGTTTCGCAGCGCATCAAAAGCACTGGCCACTTGGGGATAAGCTTTAGCAAAATCTCCCGGATGCAGCCACTTAGACAATGAGATCCAGAGAGGGCGATACCGCAGGAGGTCACGCTCTAGATCTAGACAGGTGTTGAGAAATCTGATAATTTCTCGACGCTGCGGCTTGGAGAGCTTTAGCCCTGAGAAGTTAACTTTGTTGGCGAGAGAGACATCCTGCTCTCGCAGAAAAGCAAACATTCGCAGCAAATCTGTAGGTGTTCTGAGCCGCAGAACACCTTCATATTCCCACTCATGGGCTGCCAACCGTGCCAAAGTTTCCTTAATCCGCACCTGACCCAGATCCAGCCTGGGAGCTAAGGAGACGATGACGTTCAGCAGGTCTTCCCACAGTACTTCCTGGACTGGAGTTGCCCCGAACACGAGATCGATCGCCCATTGCTGCAGGCGATCGTAAGCAGCAGTTTCCGGCAGGATCGTCAGGTCGATCCACTCGATGCGAGAATCCTTGAGCTTTTGTTCTTGAGCACTGACGGCTCGTTGCCAAAGGGCTTCGTCCTGTCTTTGGCTAATAGGGTCGGCTCCGAAACTAGCGCGATCAAAGAGATCCAACCCCAAAGATCCCAAGACTCGTTTCAGCAGATAGGCGTGATCGTTGGGCAAATCATTGGGGAAGTTGGTGAATAGAGGGACATAGGAGACATCGCCGCCGCGCAGTTCAAGCAACACCTTCACCCTCTGCTGAAACTCCG
>DATNQR010000045.1:0-2299 GCA_036703905.1 Thermosynechococcaceae cyanobacterium | reverse complement strand
GGCTCCAGTCTGACTCATAGAGGCAGATCCCAAATGAGCATCCGCCACAACCTCATCTGTAGCCGCATACATGGTTTGGAAAATACTGCCATCTTGACCCACAGCAACAAGCCCTGTCGTCTCGGAAACTGCTGCATACGCCGCTTCCGTTTCTCCACTCACCCCAGAGTAGACTTGATGGCGCTGAGTATTTGTCAAGTCATACGATCGACTATCCGATCGACTCATGTGAAATAGCACATACGATCGAGCGGCGATCGCCTGGGCTTTAAGCGCTTCAAAATTCCAGTAGAAAGGCATCTCAGAGCCTACAACTGAGTAGAGATATTGCTCCAAGCCCACATGATTTACTACCCGTACCATGTTGCCTTCGGGAATTAGCTGCACCACTCCTCGATACCAGCGGTCATTGACAAAGACAAGGGCATCTTCATTCGCAGGTTGCAGCCACAAGGGGCGATCGATCGGCACTCCATCAACTTGCAGTCGGCCAGCTCCCGCCACCACTGAAACGGCCTGCATTGCCCCGAAATCTTGCACTACCTGTCCTTGGTCATCGGTAATGGCAAAGTTTGCATCTGAGCCGATCGAAAGCGTCGAGCTTCGAGCGATCGAGACACGCACTGTTGTCGTTGCCTCAGTTGCATCGATCGCCTCAGCCCACTGCACAGCAGGCCGAGGCTGTACGGCAGGTTGAACGGATGCCGAGGCTAGAGCAGCAGCCTGGGAAGAACGGCGCAGATTTGGAGTCGGCGCGGGTCGGCTCTGTCGAAGCTGGGTGGACTGATCAGCTAAAGCTCGCGCAACCAACTGAGCATTGCTCACTCGGACTGGTTCAGGTTGATCATCAAATACTTGTTGGGTGGAGGCAATCGCCGCCCCCACTGCTAAAGCTTGGGCAGCAGTGGGAGGCTGACCGGACGGCTGCTTTTCAGCTCGTGCCGTCATCGTGACCGCCAAGGCTCCAGTAAATGACACGGAACCAGTTGCCACTGCTGCTATGCCAAATAGCAAGTTCGACCTTTTAAGCTCAATCATCATTAGCCTCGTCTAGAAGCAAATAATTGCAAACCACCTCACCATCATTAGAGTCAGGATGAACAGAGCATTCCAAATCAAAAAGGCGATCTTTGAGATGTCGAATCTCATCGTCACGAGCTTGTAGTTCTAGGCACATGTTGTTAATCTGCGATGGAAACGAGCAGTTGTCCAAACAGGTCAGTAATTTCTTTCTCCAGTCCACCAAGCATTCGAGAACATCCTCACCGTTCATGAGTGCGAGATTTTGTTGCTCCAGCCACAGCAGCCATTGATTGGTCAACCTTCTGCTGAATCTGCCCGACCAAATGCAAATCACGCAGCCCCAGCCGCGATTGAATTCCACCATCGGCTTCCTGCCGCAGCACTTGACCTTCAATTCCCTCTCGCAGCAAACCAACCGTTTCAGTCGCGGCTGACTTAAATGCCTTGAAAGGCTTGCCATCAAAAAAGCTGCCAGCAGCAGTACGAACTGCTTCTTTACTGGTAGCTAAGGTTTCAGCCAAGCTTGCGGCCTGTCGATCGCGCATCTCCACCAAGCGATCGCGTGTCCCTTGTGGAGCCAGATTGCCCAAACGATCTGCAAGCTGCTGAGTGCGATCAACTGGGGTTTTAGCAGTTTCCCAAGTCTTAGCAGCAGTTAATTTAGTCCTAGCCCTCACCAGGTCAAACTGCTGCATCGGCTTCAAGTTGTTCTCGACTTGAGCGGGACCACGCCAACTAGATTTGAAAGAGTAAAGTTTGTTGCCCTCATGGTCACTCACCGTGTAGGCATTCGTGCCCTTCACCTCGATTCGAAAGCTTTCAGCTTCATAGACCCAGCGCTGCTGATTGCCTTGCCCCTGAAACTGACCAAACTCTTTGGTCAGTGCTACAACGCTATCTGCGATCGCTCGGTTTCTGCCCTGCTCACCCAGATTAGAAAGCTGTGTCCAAGCTGTCTTTGCTGCCTCTGCACCTTTTTCCTGCACTTCTCGCCCAAAACCAGAATCCGCCACAGCCGCAAACTTCTCGCTCGCCTGCGTGAGCCATTCTTTCGAGGCTTCTGGCAGCTTGTCGGCTAAACGTGCCCAGGCGATCGCGGCTGCGGGGAGTTTGGCTGAGGTCGGGAGCGATACAGGTTCCACTTCTACCGTTGCCGGGGAGAACTCTGGAGAAGACTGGGCATCGACCGCAGCAATACTCTCGTCGATTAGCGCGTCGGTCGTCTCCACATCGGCTGAAGCAACTGAGGGCATTGGCTCCAAGTCAAATTCACTCA
>DATNQR010000044.1:0-3785 GCA_036703905.1 Thermosynechococcaceae cyanobacterium | reverse complement strand
CCGCTAGGGCTTTAATGCCTTCAGAGCGGCCTTCACTAGCTGGTAGTAGTGGGGCTGGGTCACGTCGATCGGGCTGGAGGTGCCCTGCTTGTTGAGCGTCCCCATCTTTTGTCCTTGCTGAAGCACCAGCAGGCTGCCCTGCTCGTTGCGGATGCGGAGTTCTTGTCCCACCGATCGCGCCACGACTTGGCAGGTGTAGGGGCGATCATTGTGGACGAAGGGCGATTCCACGGCGATCGTGGCGGGTCGCACTCCAACAAGTTCTAGTTGCAGGCTCACCTCGCCATTCCACTCGTTAGTCTGCACTCGGTAGGCAATGTCTACAAGGGGCAGCAACGGGTAATACTCGCCCCAGCGCCAAGCGATCGCGGCAACTCGGCTCCCGGATTCCTCCGCCAGGGTTAGCTTCAGGTGGCCTTTGCCGATAATTTTTTGCTCTAGCACCCGGACACTGGGAGTCCAGAACACGGGAGCAGCGTTGGCCATGCCGCAGGGCTGTAGTGCATCAATCTGACTGAACAAGCTGAAATCGATTTGAGCCAGAGCAGCTTGAGCATCGATCGTCACCAACGGCTTCAGGTGTTCTGGCTGAAGGGACTGGTGGGCGAACTGGGAGAGGCGCGATCGCAGTTCCTCCAGGTTAGCGGCCGGCAGCGAAAACCCTCCGGCAGCCTGGTGTCCGCCGTGCTTGTCCAGAAGGTCTTTGCAGAATTCCAGCGCCTCAAATACATGGAACTCTGGAATGCTACGGGCTGAACCGCGCACAACTTCCGGTTTTTCGTCCTCGTAGGTTCCAATGAACACGGGCACACCGTAGCGCTCCACCAGCCGCGAAGCCACAATGCCGATCACGCCGTGATGCCAGTGGGGTTGGACAATGACGAGGACACGATCGACCTGGGGTTTCTCTGGTTCCATCTCGCACACGGCGATCGCCTCTTGCTCAATTTGTTCGCAGAGCTTTTGCCGTTGCTGGTTGATCTGTTCGCACTGCATGGCCCGCTCTAGGGCCAGCCCTGGCTCGTCTGTGGTCAGGAGTTCGATCACAATTTGCGGATCGGCTAGACGACCCACCGCGTTGATGCGTGGCCCCAGCCGGAACCCGATCGCCTCTGGCTTCAGATCCTTTGCGCCGCTCAGTCCAGCCACCTGGATCAGCGCTTGGACTCCTGCCAGCTTGGACGTGGGCAGTCGCTGCAACCCACGCCGCACCCACCGTCGGTTGACTCCCGTAAGGGGTGCAAGGTCGGCGATCGTTCCCAGCGTGAATAGTTCGACTAGCGAATTTCCCAGTTCCCGCAGCTTGCCTAAACTCTGGGCCAGACAAGTGGCCAACACGTAGGCCACGCCCACACCGGCCAGTCCCCTGTAGGGCGATTCTTCTGGGATCAGCTTGGGATTGAGAATGGCGTTGGCGGGGGGAAGCTCAGGCGGAAGGTCGTGGTGGTCGGTGATAATAACGGCCAGCCCAAGTTCTCTGGCGCGGGCGATCGGCTCGTGGGCCGCAATGCCGTTGTCCACCGTCAGAATCAACTGCACTCCTTCAGCGTAGAACTCTTCCACCATGCGGCGATTGATCCCGTAGCCTTCCTTCATGCGGCTGGGAATGGCGTAGTCCACCTGGGCCCCCAAACAGCGCAACGCCCGCAGCAGCAGCGCTGTACTGGTCATCCCGTCTGCGTCATAGTCACCACAGATGACGATCGGCGATCGTTGATTGATTGCATTAATCAGCAATTCCAGGCTCAACGGCAAATCCTCGAAGTCCTCTAGAGGCGACGGCAGCACTTGGGTTTCGGGATTGAGGAACTCTTGAACCTGCTGTGGTGTTTCCAACCCCCGATTCAACAATGCCTGAGCCAGAAGCGGGGACAGATCAGTGGTTTGGGCAATTTGCTTGGCTCGCTCAGGTTGAGCAGGGGCAATGTGCCATCGCTGATGGGGAAGCCGTCGATCGGATGAAGAAGGGGCCACAGGTTGCAGTTCATCGGTACTCTCCACCTATACTGCATGGCCCAGATTTAAGCAAACCCCAGAGCAAGCGCATCTACAGCTATGGACAGACAAGGACATAAGCTTCCCTGATTAGACTCCTCCAATTAGATTCCTCGTGGCTCTAACCTAAATGCCCAGATCTAAATGTTCGAGTTCTACCGCGCCACTTGACCCATATAAGTTCGCCACAGATCGGCTGCCACGGCGCTGCTGCCCCCCGTGGGTGAGTTGTTGTCATTGCCCAGCCAGATCGCTGTCGTCAAGCCATCGGGAATGTAGCCGATGAACCAGAGATCGACATTGTTGTTCGTGGTTCCCGTTTTGCCTGCTTCGCCCCGGCCGATCGCCGCTGGTCGTCCTGTGCCGCCCTGCACCACACCCTGCAACAGCACCGTCATTCTGTCGGCGATCGCTGGCTGCACCACGACCTGATTGCGCTCCGCATCCTTGTCGTTGGAATACATCAAACGGCAGGTGGTGTAGTTGTTGGGATCTTTGCACTCGCCGCCATCGTAGATGCGCCGGATAGCGCGGGGCGGATTGCGAACGCCGTGATTAGCCAGAACATTGAAGGCTCCCGCCATTTCCAGGGGTGTGACTTCGCTCTGACCCAGCACCAGTCCAGGAACCGAGTTGAGCTTGGATCGAACTCCCATGCGGCGGGCCGCACTCACCACTTTGTCCAGCCCCGCTTCCTGAGCCACCCGCAAAGCGATGACGTTTTCGGACAGAGCCAAACCTGTGGCGATCGTCATGCCACCGCCCCCGGCCCGACAGCCTTCGTAGTACTGCCCTCCCCAGTTGAGTGGGGCACAGGAGAAGGTCGCTCCCGATGAAAAACCCTGCTCAAGCGCCGTTGTATAGGCGAACATTTTGAAAGTGGAACCGGGTTGGCGATAGGCTGTAGCTCGGTTGAACTGGCTTTTTTTGTAGTCTACGCCGCCAACCAAGGCCACCACTTCTCCATTTTTGGAGTCGACTGTCACGATCGCCCCTTGGGTGAAGCCAGCGTTGGCCCCGGTTGACTCCACTGCATCCCGCAGTGAGGCTTCGGCTTTGGCTTGGGTAGGAATGTCTAGGGCTGTTTGCACAATGAAGTTGCCCTCTGCCGCTAACCGTTCGCCCAACAGTTCCTGAAGCTCATTGAAAACGTGGCTGTAGTAGTAGGGCGCAATCAGTTTGCTCAGTTCTTCTTTGGCTTTGGGGTTAACCTCAATGCGCGATCGCCGAGCTTTGTTCGCCTCATCAGCACTGATCATGCCCAACTCTGTCATTCGATCTAGTACGCCGTTCCGTTGCTCGATCGCCTTGTCATAGTTCTGCACAGGGTTGTAGCTGTTGGGTGCAGGCAGAATTCCCGCTAGAGTCGCTGCTTCCCCTAGAGAGAGATCCCGCGCTGACTTGCCAAAGTAGAACTGGGCCGAATCCTCAAAGCCGAAGTTGCCGTAGCCCATGTAGACCCGATTCAGGTAGGTCAGTAACAAAAAGTCTTTGCTGTAGTCGAACTCTAGCTTCAGGGCAACGATCGCCTCTCGCAGTTTCCGGCCGGCCGAATCCTCCGAGCCAACGTAGCTGCGGAACACGCTCCGGGCCAGCTGCTGCGTCACGGTGCTGGCTCCCTCACGGATTTCGCCGCCCTTGACGTTGGTGACAACCGCCCGCGCAATCCCGATCGGGTCAATACCTAAGTGAGAGTAGAACCGGGAATCCTCTGAAGCCAGTACCGCTAGAGGCAAATAGGATGAATAATCCTTCAGTCCCTTGAGTTCTGTGTGGGTGCGATTGGTGGT
>DATNQR010000043.1:0-19299 GCA_036703905.1 Thermosynechococcaceae cyanobacterium | reverse complement strand
TTTTGATGTTTAGATCAGTGGTGTACTGCATCAAGTGCGCTACTGACATTTTCCAACTTGCTACTTTCTTGGCAGCATAACTTCTTAAGCTAACTTTGACAGTTAGTTTTCCCGGAAGCTAGGAGCGTTGATCGCGTTCAGCAAGGAACCATTCTGCACTAGAGGTAGTCTGGACAGGCAAGCGGAAAACTTGTGGCGAAGGGCTTCTGGTAGGCGAAATAGGTGACAAAGCTTTTCAAGTGCTGAGAGAGAAAGTTGCTTAGTTGATCGTCCTTTATAGTTAATTTACAAAAGGCGATCAATGCCGCAGAATGGGTAGGCAATTCCACCCAAGCAGCAAGAAACGCGCCCAGAAAGATCTCCGTCCAAGTCCGTTCCGTTCAACACAGTCCCAACTACAGTCTTAGAGGCAGTAGCCATCATGAAATCATTGGTACGCTGGAGCGCTACGATCGGTCTGGTTGGAAGTGTTCTCGCCGGGTCGTTCCTGGCGACCGCTTCCCAGGTGCTTGCTCTTCCCAAAGAGCAAATCATCCAAAAACTGCGACCCATCCCAGTGTTCACGATCGCCAACGGTCAGGGTGCGCCTTTGGTCGCCTCACCGCCTCAAGGGCAGAAGGGTCAACCCGTGGCCGGCGTGTTCATCAGTCAGCAGGACGCTCAAACCTTTCTCGAAAGCTTGAAAACTCGCAATCCTGAATTGGCTAAAGGTGTTCAGGTTGTGCCCGTCTCCTTGGCGGAAGTCTATCAGCTAAACCTCGACAACAAGAGCAAGCCCGATGGTCTAGGTTTTGCCTACGTACCCTCCAAGCAACAGGTAGACACAGCCCTGGCATTGCTGAAGAAGGAAGGCGCTCAAGCGGCTCAGTTCAACGGAACACCTCTGTTTGTGGCGCGGGGCGGCAAAGACAAGGGTTATCTGACAATCCAGCAGGGCGACAAAACTGTGATTCCAATGTTCTTTAAGAAAGAAGAACTTCAGTCGTTGCTCGATCGCTTCAAGCAGCAGCAACCCACTCAGGCAACAGGTGTGGAGATTCAGGTGGTGAACCTGGAAGGGGTAATGGAACTGCTGCAAAGCAAAGATGATCCCCAGTTAAACCAGATTGTGCTGGTTCCACCCCAGGAGTCGATCGACTTTGTGCGTTCGATCGCACCTCAGCAGGGCCAAGCTAAGCCCGCTCAGGCTGCTCCCAAAAAGTAAGGTGGGTTCCAAAAAGTAGCGTGGAAAGGGGGAAGCTTTAATCTAGGCGATCGATCTTCTGAAAGGGGCCCAAGTTTAAGGCGGTACTCGTAATTAGCTATACAGACAGCCTCGGCATCTCAAGGATGCCGAGGCTGTCTGTATGGCTCGTGAAGGAGTGCATCCGGTAATGCACCAAGTTGAAGCCACGCATGGTTCAGGACGTTCCCTCAAATGGCCGATAGATCTTCAGCGATCTGCCTCGATCGACCTGCTGGGCTTTGTCTGTATCTTGAAGGAACAAGCGAACTTTGGCAGTAGCCTTGTCCAAACTTAGTGATTTGAGCTAACGTAGCAACGAGAGGCCAATCTTCCAGATTGGAAATGTGAGGCCAAAAAATTCTCAATTATCGCTCAACTTTTCCAAGAATCGTCATTTCCACTTGCAATCATTTGGGTATGAGGAGTCACCTCTACTTCACGTACAGAGCGTTCAGACGCTTTTCTGAGATTTCGCCAAGCCTGTACTTGTTAGAATGCTTGACTCGCAACCTGCTCAAATGAATGACAACCTCAAATCAAGGGCTGGCAACTTCTGTAAGGAAAGTTACAATCTGAGATGGCGCGGCTTTGTAGCCGTGATTCAGCCTCAACCACGATCGATTCTTACGGTCTTGGTGAGGGCTAGCCTGTCGAGATTAGCCAGTGTAGTTGTTAGCTTGGATGCTGAATCCCTCAAGCTAACGCCGGATGTGATGTTCTCTGTTGACTGATTCTCACTTTTTTAGTTAAGGAGCATGAGGAACGCGGCATGACCCAGGCCAACGACGTACTCGAACTTGATTTGTCTAGCGACGCTTCCGATGACTTGCCAGAGGGCGAGTTGGAGATGGATTTTGAAGAAGACGACCAGGACGAAGCCCCGGATGCTTCGCTAGATGGAGAAGCTAAACCTGGCAAAGCGCGAGCAACGCGGCGGCGGGCCCAGACCAAAAAGAAACACTACACCGAAGACTCAATTCGGTTGTACCTCCAAGAGATTGGGCGGATTCGGCTGCTGCGGGCGGATGAAGAAATCGAGTTGGCCCGGAAGATCGCTGATCTGTTGGAACTAGAGCGAATTCATGCGAGCTTGCAGGAAAAGCTCGATCGCGAACCTCATGACAAAGAGTGGGCTGAGAAGGTGAACATGACCTTGCCGGCCTTCCGTCGTCGCCTCTATTTGGGTCGCCGCGCCAAAGACAAGATGGTGCAGTCCAACCTGCGTTTGGTGGTGTCCATCGCCAAGAAATACATGAACCGGGGACTGTCGTTCCAGGATTTGATCCAGGAAGGCAGTCTGGGACTGATCCGCGCCGCCGAGAAGTTTGACCACGAGAAGGGATACAAGTTCTCCACCTACGCAACCTGGTGGATTCGGCAAGCAATTACTCGCGCGATCGCCGACCAGTCTCGCACAATTCGCCTTCCGGTTCACCTCTACGAAACCATCTCTCGCATCAAGAAAACCACCAAGCTGCTGTCGCAAGAAATGGGCCGTAAGCCCACGGAAGAAGAGATTGCGACCCGCATGGAGATCACGATCGAGAAGCTGCGTTTCATTGCTAAGTCTGCTCAATTGCCGATTTCCCTGGAAACGCCGATCGGTAAGGAAGAAGATTCTCGTCTGGGAGATTTCATCGAATCCGATGGCGAAACCCCCGAAGATCAGGTTTCCAAGAATCTGCTGCGGGAAGATCTGGAAAGCGTTCTGGACACTCTCAGCCCCCGCGAACGGGATGTTCTGCGGCTGCGCTACGGTTTGGATGATGGTCGCATGAAGACGCTGGAAGAAATCGGTCAAATCTTCAACGTCACCCGTGAGCGAATCCGTCAGATTGAGGCCAAAGCACTCCGCAAGTTGCGCCACCCCAACCGCAACAGTGTACTAAAAGAGTACATCCGGTAAGCCCCTCTCAATCTTCTTAAACTCAAACCCAGTAGCCTCTCTACTGGGTTTTTTAGTTAGATTTAGTCGGAGCCTCCAACCCAAAAGAGATGATCACGCTAAGTCAGGGCGACTTCAGCGCTGCAATTTGCTGAAGGAATTGAGCCGATCGAGCTAGAAGCTCAGACTGATCGATCGCAGCTTGCTCACCGCTCTGCATCCACTTCAGCTGCACTGTTTGAGACGCGGCTTCAGCATCTCCTAGAATCAGACAGGCGATCGCACCACTGCGATCAGCCCGCTTAAACTGCTTGCCAAAGGCGCTGCCACTCAGATCAAGCTCCACCGAAAATTCGCTCTGGCGCAACTGCTGGGCCAGGACGAGCGCCTGGGCTTCGGCAACATCGCCTCTAGAGACGATGTAGAAATCTACCGTAGCGGCGACCGGGGGCTGAATTTGTTGCAGAAGCAGTACCAGACGCTCTAGACCGATCGCCCAGCCGATCGCTGGAGTGTCCGAGCCGCCCAGCTCGCTTACCAGTCCGTCGTAGCGCCCGCCCGCGCACACCGTCGCCTGCGCTCCCAAGTTCTCTGACTGAATCTCGAAAACAGTGTGGGTGTAGTAATCCAGCCCGCGTACTAGCCGGGAATTGAGCGTGTAGGAAATGCCCAACTGGGTTAGAAGCTGCTGTACCTGCTGGAACCGCGCTTGGGAATCGGGACTGAGGTGATCTAGGATGCTGGGAGCGGTTTGCAGAATGGACTGGGTGCGATCATCCTTGCTGTCCAGAATCCTCAAGGGATTGCGAGTTAGGCGATCTTGGGAATCCGTGTCTAGCTCGGTTTTATAGGGAGTCAGGTAGTTGGTTAGGGCCTGACGATAGCGCTGGCGATCGTCGCTATTGCCGATCGAATTCAAGTTCAGGTGCAGGTCTTTCAGACCCAGCGCTTGCAAAAGGGCGGCGGCAAGCGCGATCGCCTCCGCATCAGCGCGAGGGGAAGGACTACCAAACACCTCCACGCCCAACTGGTGAAACTGGCGCTGTCGGCCCGCCTGCGGCCGCTCATAGCGAAACATGGGACCGGTGTACCAAAGGCGCTGCACTCCACCCTGCGCCATAAGGTTGTGTTCGATTAGCGATCGCACTACGCCAGCAGTTCCTTCTGGACGCAGCGTGATCGAGCGATCGCCCCGATCCTTGAAGGTATACATCTCCTTGCCTACGACATCAGTAGCTTCTCCAATGCCGCGTTCATAAAGGTCAGTCTGCTCGAAAATTGGCACACGGATTTCCTGGTAGGCAGCGTTGCCCAAAATCTCACGGGCGATCGCCTCTACCCGTTGCCATACGCAGATCTCAGTTGGCAGAATGTCCCGCGTTCCCCGCAGGGCTTGAATCGAACCCATTTTTCACTCAAATGCTAACTAAAAGTCAATTAAGCTTGACCAATTAAAATTGATCAACCGTTTCCCACGGGCCGTAGCGATCGCCATAATACGCCAAAATCTGCTGGACTCGCGCTTGCTCAGGCGCGGCGATCGAGTCGGAATGCTGAATCCACAAGCTTTCGATCTGGCTTCGGGCGTAGTCGAACTGGCTCGATTGCTGCGTCACCAAGCCTACCTCCACACCTTCCACCTGGCACAAATGAGATTGCACTTCTCGGTAGACCGCCAGAGGCAAGGTTGCAAATCGAACGTAATACTTCAATAGCAACGCCTCCCCAAATAATTAACCAGATTGCAAGACAGGTTTGGAAGGGAAAGGCTTGGGGAAAGAGTGCTCAAGAGATCACTCCCTTGCTAAGGTTGGGCAGAGCGCAGCAGTTTACGTCATTAAGGCAAACCTTGCCCCACTGCAAGGCCCAGCGTACTAGCGCTACCCGATTATCCGTCTCGGTTTTGTCCAAAATGTTGCTGATGTGGTTATCTACCGTGCGCTTGCTGATCTCTAGCTTTCCGGCAATCTCTTGATTTGTTAAGCCGTCGGCGACTAGCTCAATCACCTGCAACTCTCGCTCCGACAGTACGCTCTGCGCTTGAGATTCGCCACCAGTCATAACGGTTCCGTCTGTGTATATCTACTCAATTCTCTTAATTCTAAAGGCAACGTAGCAAAAATACCCATTCAAAAGAATGAGGTTAGCGAGGGCACAGCGAAAGAAGTGATCGCTTCTTTCGCTCGTCAAAACTGAAATCATCGATCTCTAAGCTTCTGCCTACACCTGTAAACTCGAAATAAGGAAGACGACAGCCGAGTCCGTTGAGTCTCCTCCAGTCCGCGATCGATCTGTTTCTAGCGTTGCCCATGAAGCTCCTTCAGTTCAGCACTTCTCATTACTGCCGCAAAGCTCGACTGGCTCTGGGCTATAAGCAAATTCCCTACACCGTCGAGAACCTGACTCCGGGTGTGCATCGCTTCCGGCTGCAGCCCTTGACGGGCTTGACGACTGTGCCTGTGCTGCTGCCTGAAACTGTTGGCCTCCCAGAGGCGATCGGTGACTCCACCCAAATCTTCAGATTCCTGGAGGCTCACCAACCGGAGCGAGCGATCGTTCCAGTCGATTCTGCCCAGCAATCTGCCGCTTGGATGCTGGAGGATTGGCTAGACGAGAGCATTGGCATCGCGGCTCGGTTTGTCTACTACCACTTTCGATCGGGCGAGGGCAAGACGATCGATCCCTCCCTATCGAGCCAACTGGTGATTCGGGTGGTGCGCTGGCAGTACAGCATCAACGAGGCCAGCGTCAACCTAGCTATTAAACGATTGGATTTGGCCTTGGAGGTGCTGCGCGATCGTTGGCAAAATCCTTACTTAGTCGGGTTCCACCTGAGCGTGGCAGATCTGGCGGCAGCGGCGCTGCTGAGTCCTTTGGCGCTGATTCCTGCCTATCGGCAGGCGCACCCCTGGCTGTTCGATCGCATTACGGAAGTTCACGATCGCTGCCATGAACCGCTCCCACCGGGACTGTAGAGCGCTCGTATAGCTCTTTTGAGCGCGGCACGAGTCCTAACGGCATTGATCTAGGGGCATCAAGTCTACTGAGCAGCATTAGGTGTGTAGCGATCGCGCAGGACAATGGCCCCCGCCAACACTGCAAAGGTCAACACGCCCGCCAGATACAACGGGTAGCCGTAGGAAGCAGCGTTATCTTGATGAATCAGCATTCCAGCAATGATGGGGCCGATCGCGTTAGAAACACTTAAATAAGAGGCATTCAACCCAATCACAGCCCCCTGTTCTTCTGGTTTGGCATTCAGAGAAATCAGCGTGTTCACCATTGGTTGAACTAAAGAGTTGAAAATCGAGAATAGAACGCTCACTGCAACAAAATAGGTCACGCTTGCCCAGATGGGCATGAGTACAAAACAGAGACTTCGTACAAACAGCGCTAGCAGAAAGATCGATCGAATATCTAGCCTGCGAGTCAGGAATGTCACGCCTTGAGTTTGCATCACTACACCCAACACGCCAAACAAAACAAACATCAAAGTTAGTGCTTGATTGTCTTGGTGCAGCACTTGGATGAAGTAGGGCTGAAAAGCATAGGTGAAGATTGTGAAGGTCGTGCCGATGCAGAGATTAATCAACAGCAAAATGCCTACTTTGGGAATAAACAATCCTCGAATTAAATTGTCTAATCCCAGATCAAAGAGTTTGTGTGCTTCGTTTGCTCTGACTGGTAGAGTCTCCGGCAAAAACACAAGGGTAATGACTAGGGCGATCGCGGCGATGATTGCAGACGCAATGAAGGAAGCGCCTAGAGAGATGTTTTGCGCCCACAGGCTGACCAATGGCCCCAATACAAAACCTGCACCAAAAGCAGCCCCAAAGATACCGAATCCTTTAGCTCGGTTTTCGGGTGAGGTGACATCTGAGATTACCGCTTGAGCCACCGAAACATTGCCGCCTGTAATTCCATCCAGCAAGCGAGCAAAGAATAGCAGAGATGCAGTGGGGGCAAATCCAGCAATTAAATTGGCGACAACGGTTCCGATCAGACTGATGATTAACAGGGGCTTGCGACCGTAGCGATCGGACAGCTTGCCAATCACTGGAGTTGCGAAAAACTGAGCCAAAGAATAGATCGAGAAGAGTAAACTGGTCTGAAAATCATTCAGACCAAACTGTTTGCCATACAAATAGATGGTGGGAATCAGAATTGTAAAGCTGAGTGAGTTCATCAGCGCAATCAGCGCAATAATCCAAAAAGTTCGGTTCATTCGACTCCCACAAATTTAGACGCACTCAACATTAGCCTTACCTTTTTCGTTCTGTTATCAGAGTTAGGCTAACCCACGCCCCTGTATTGTCGTAGCGGCGGATTAGGCGCTGGCGCAAGTCGGGCTGAAGCAACCACCCCACCTCCAGGAAGAACGGCTGCCTGAGTTTGATCTGAGTTGGGGAAGTGGAAGACGCGCCATCCGGCAGCAGCAGCACCTGAACGGGCTGTACGCCCTGGTCGAATTTGACGATCGACCCCGCGATCGTGCCTCTGGAGGAAATCGTGGTTCCCTCGCCAAAAGAGAGCATCTGAGTTAGCTGTTCTCCGTCGCGCTGCACCTTTAGCTGAGTGAAGTAGGTATGCGGGTTGCGCCAATCGGGATACAGCGTCACGGCTTCGCCTTGCCATTCTCCCAGCAGGTCATCCACTTGCAGAGGCGATCGCTCTGGGGTATAACTTCCGGGCAGTTTCTCGCGGATTAAAGTGAGACGATCGAGCTTGTCATGATTGAACAACTGCACCAGTCGCAGGCGGCGATCGCCTGCAATCAACCCCAACTCTGCCCCAAAATCCGAGAATGGGGCAAACTGCATGGAGCCTTGTGAAAAAGCTCCATTCTCAAACAGTAGAATTCCCCGCCCCAGAGCGCTGTATTCCAGCACCGTATCGATCGAACCTGGCTCTAGTCGTCGCACCACCTGGCGGATCATTTGATTTTCGTTCAACCCTTCCAGCAGCGTCACGGTGGGCGTAGCTTGCAGTAGTTCCCCCGTAGGCGAGAGCGAGGTAAACGATCCCTGCCACTCACCCAAGTTTTGCAGCAAGCACTCCCACTGAGGTTTCATCGTGCCGTGCCCCAGTGCATCGCAGTCCTCACAGCAATCCGTCTCGATCGATCTGTTCGATGACCTGCAAGCCTCGCGGGTCGCCCAGTTTCAGCAGGGCTGATCGGGCATCTTCCCGCACGCCTAACTCGCCATCTTCTGCAAAGGTTTCCAGCAGCGCATCCACCGCCGTCCCATAGACCACATTAGAAGGCAGTTCGCGGCAGAGTTGCCCGATCGACCAAGCGCAGTTGCTCCGCACAGCGGCGATCGGATCTTGGCGCATGGCTTCGATCAGGGGCGGAATGGTGGTGATTACCGCTTCATAGCCCACCTGAGTCATCTGGGCCAGGGAACTAGCGGCCCACAGGCGCACCGCCGAGATGTCTGTTTTGAGGGCATCGATCAGGGTGGACAGGGCGCGGCGATCGCGGCAGTTGCCCAATGCCCAAACTACGCCTTTACGGACGTAGCCATTCCAGTCCTGGTTGTAGCGATCGATCAACGGTTCCACAGCTGTCTGACTGGGGTTGCGACCCAAACCGTAGGCAGCACTCACCCGCACTAGGGGGCACGGGTCAGTTAGCAAGCCAATCAGAAGGGGAACAGCACGATCGTCCTGAAGTTCGCAAAACGCCCTAGTTGCCAGCATTCGCTGATTGGGGTCAGGAGCCTCCAGCAAAGCCAACATTGCCTCTGGATCGGGTCGGACGGCTGCTTCTACCGGCTCCAGGTGATCCAGAGGACTTTCTAGCTCAGTCTCCAGGTCAAGGAGAGTTAGATCGTCTTCGTCATACATACTGTAACTTTACCAGCACCGAGCAACGTCAGTTAATCGCCTCGAGGCGGGTTGATCGATAGACCTTGGCGCTCAAAGGTTAGAAGTAAGCAGTTTTCCTAAGCACCGTGATTGGTGACGAGATTGTTGCAATTTGTAAAGAACTTTGTTAAGTTTAGTTACATAAATTCCAACAGGAGCAGGACATGAGAACCGGAGCCGTTACAGAAGAGCAAGGCAGAATTAACATCTACGCGATCGAGCCTCAAATGTACGTTACTGAGGAAACCCAGTTTGGCTTCACGCCTTACGCAGAGTTGCTGAACGGTCGGCTGGCGATGATTGGTTTTGTGTCTCTGCTGGCTCTGGAAATCTTCACAGGACATGGCATCATTGGCTTCCTGACTGGACTGTAAGCGCTACAGGTTTCGACGTAGCTGTAGACAGCTTACTTAGGCGATGCTGAGGTTGCATAGGAATAAGGGGCTTGAGTCCCTTGTTCTAGCAAATTTGGTTATAGCCACACATCAAATTCGATCAAAGCGAGGGGGACTGAAAGATCAGCTCTCCCTCGCTTTGCTGATTAGCCCTGCCGCAGCCACGCGATCGCTTCCGCCACAGTCGCCACTTGCGCTCCGGGCGGCAGAGGCGATCGCTGCACCATCACCACAGGAACTCCTATTTCTCTCGCCGCAATAATTTTGGCGTAGGTCGCTTCACCGCCGCTATTTTTGCTGACGATCGCCTCGATCGCGTGGTCTGTTAGCAGTTGCTTTTCTCCTGCCACTTCAAACGGCCCCCGCGCCTGAAGCAGCAACCCGTTCGGTATCGCAGTTCCCACACTGGGTGGGTCGATCATCCGCATCAGAAACCACAGATCTAAGGGTGCAAAGGTGGCGAGGTCTTGCCGTCCGATCGTCAGAAAGACCCGCTTGGCAATCGAAGGCAACACTTGAGCGGCCGCTGCGTTATTGACAACTTCAACCCAGCGATCGCCCGCTTCTGGTTGCCACGGGGGACGAGTGATCATCAAGCGTGGGATTTGGCAGCGTGCGGCGGCCGCGGCGGAATGGTGGGAAATTTGCGCGGCGAACGGGTGGGTGGCATCAATCAGCAGGTCGATCGCTTCAGCCCGCAAGTAGTCAGCTAACCCAGCTTCTCCGCCAAATCCGCCAACTCTCACAGTTCCGGGCAGCGAGGTGGGGTGCTGAGTCCGGCCTGCCAGGGAAGAGATTACTTCAATGTCCTCCAGCAGTGTTGCTTGCGCTGCTAGTTCTGTCGCTTCAGTGGTGCCACCCAGGAGCAGAACTCGCTTCACTTGATTGCTCCCGTAGTTCGACAGATAATCTGACCCTGACGATCGAACAAAATTGCCTCAACTTGTAGCGTAGCGTTGGCGTATTTCTGCACGTAGGCGGTGGCTCTGTGGCAAATCTGGTTCGCCAGGAAGCGAAATACTGCCTCAGCAAGATCTAGTTCCACCAGGGTTTTGTAAGCTGCATCGGCTGTAGTCGATCGCAGGACGGCTTGAATTGCTGCCAGATCACCGCCGGATTGAGCCACTGCTGCCCCAATGATCTCTAGCCTCCCATCTGCCAGATGGCTGGAGGTGTTGAAGATGCCGCCTGCCAGCTTGATCAGTTTCCCCTGATAGCCCAACAGCAGCACCGATCGCGCCTCATACAGTCCAGCTTCCACCAGCAGCGCCCCCAGCCAGTTTCCGGTAGAAACGATCGTGTCCTCTGCGATTCCTAGCCTCTGGGCCACTTGCCGTCCATTACTGCCAATGCAGAACACTAGATCGCGGCTATGCTGCACCTTTGTCTGCAACTCCGATCGAAATTCCTCTAGATGATCTGCGGCCGAAAGGGGCTGGGAAATTCCACTGGTCCCCAGCAGCGATAAACCTTCCAGCACTCCAAAGGCAGCATTGGAGGTGCGCTGGGCCAGGCGGCGACCCTCTGGCAGAATGACCCGCACTGTGGCAGTTTGATCCGCCGGGATCAGAGGCAGCAAATTGGCCTCAAACAAGCGACGAGCATAGCTGTAGATAGCGGCTTCCCCATCTGCCGTTTTGCCCAGTCCTTCCCCTGCTTCCAGAACGATCGCCTCTGTCTGCCGCAGCCCCAACTGCACTTCTGCCCAAATCGGCATGTCCCGCGTCAGATCCAGGTTGTCACCGGGATCGCTGAGGGTAATCGCCAAGGCTCGATCGTTCCCCAGTCTTGCCCCCTGCTGGATAGAAATCTCAGCGCGATCGGGCAACAAATCCAAGCTGACTGAGGAGATTTCAGCCGTGTCCTGTTGCAAATGCAGCAAAGCAGCTTTGGCTGCCGCCACTGCAAATACGGGCAAAGTGTAGCCAGTCCGCGCCATTGTTTAGATTCAGAGTTTAGATTCAGTGCTTAGATTCAGTGCTTAGATTTAGAGTTTAGATTCAGAGTTTAGATTCAGAGAGATGGACAGGCTGAGGGCGCATGGATGGGTAGTCTCACGCTTGAAATACGGGCAGCGTGAAGTGGAAACAACTACCTTCCTCCGTTGTTGAATCAACCCAAATCTGCCCATAGTGGGCCCGGATGATACGCTGACATAGCGATAGCCCAATGCCGTAGCCGTCTTTGGCTTCATCCCGCTTGAGACGATAGCGATCTTCAAAAATGCGATCGCGGTTTTCCTCTGGAATGCCTAGCCCGTTGTCGCAAACGCTCACCTGCACTTTTTGAGCGGTGCGGTGCAGCGCTGCTAATTGAATTGTGCCGTTGGGCGGCGTGTATTTGATGGCGTTGTCCAGCAGATTCACCAGCACTTGCCGTACCTGCTGCTCATCCGCCAGCACTAGAGGTAAATCTGAAGGGACATCGCTCTTAATCTGCTGAGACTTAATCTGGAATTGGTCGGTTAGTCCCTCTAGCACTTCCAAGCAAAGCTGGCGCAGATCGAGACGTTGGGGCCGAATCCGCAAGTCCGCGTTCCCCCCTCGTGCCGCTTGCAGAATGTCAGTGATCATGCGATCGATCGCCCGTGTCTGAGTCCGGGCGTGCTTTAGAAGTTGAGCGGTGAGGCGAGCGGTGAGGCGAGACGACCAGCCTGTTTCGGCATCATGGCCCATCTCCAGAGTTTCTAGCGCGATCGAGGTGGCCGTCAAAGGATTTCGCAGGTCGTGGGCCAGCATGGAGATAATCTGGTCTTTGAACTGAAGCTGGTGTTCCAATTCTTCTCGTTCGCGCTGCAACCGAAATACCTCATCTGCCAGCCGCATCAGTTCCGCCGAGGGGCCGATCGAGCTGGCAATCGCCTTTTGCTCGCCACTCGTTCGATCCTCGTCCAGAGGAATGACAACATCCACGAGTTTGCTGGGAACGATTTCAAAGGCGGGAGTGAATTGATCGGTAGCACTGGTCAACAAATCTTCCACCGATCGCTGCCACTGGGGCCACCAGTGCTGGATTTGAGCCACAATGTTGCTGCCGGCCAGAGTCTGGCGTGGCTCCGGGTGAATTTTAATCAGAGCAGGCGTGGCCACTAGGCGAAAATGCTCTGCCATGTAGGGCTGCTCACTGACATCAATTACTTGCAGCGCAAACGGGTACTTTGCCCTCAGACTGTTTAGCGCTTCGTGAACCTGTCGGATTCGCTCCTTGGATCTGGGGCGTTTGTCTACAAACAGCAAAAGCTGTAGGGGCATCTCTTCAACGTTAGTCGGCGAGTCGGGAAGTGCCTGCATGCCATCTCGTTTCTGCATGAACAGTAGGAATCAACACAGTCTTGCTCAAAGCTGACCCTTCAAACTGAATTAGCTTTGATCCAATTTTCTTTATCTTTCATAAGCCTACTCTGTTCTGGCAGATTCCGTCATGGCAGCAATGATCTGAGCCCAACTCTTGAAAACCTGATTGGAGAGATTGCCTCCGCCTGCCTGCCAGCAGTAGGTCAGCTTCTTATCCCTGCTGCCGCCTCAAACCAATTAAGTCTTGATGAACTCCTGCCACCCGCACCGACGATGCAACATTCCAGACTGTAAAGTAAACAATGAACCAAGTGTCGAGATCCACAATGAAGATTTTGGTGCTGGCTTGGGAATTTCCGCCTCGGATTGTGGGTGGAATTGCTCGACACGTAGCTGAGTTGTATCCAGAGCTAGTGAGCCTGGGGCACGAAGTTCATATTGTGACAGTAGAATTTGGACAGGCGCCCCACTACGAGGTAGTGGATGGGGTTCATGTCCATCGGGTTGGCGTGGAGGGTAGCCCGGACTTCTTCCGCTGGGTTGGCAACATGAATGAGAGCATGGGTCGCCATGGCGGCAAGCTGCTGCGGGATGGCGGTTTTGATGTGATCCACGCCCATGATTGGCTGGTGGCAGACGCAGCGATCGCCCTTAAGTACTCCTTCAAAATTCCCCTGGTGGCGACGATCCACGCCACTGAATGCGGCCGCAACAACGGCATTCACACCGGGGCACAGCGCTACGTCAACAATCAGGAGCGGCTGCTAGCCCACGATGCCTGGCGAATCATTGTCTGCACCAACTATATGCGCTTGGAGATCGAGCGAGTGCTGGATGCGCCTTGGGGCAAGATCGATGTAGTCTACAACGGTATTCGCGCTGAAAAAAAGCTCCGTCATCCCGACTTTGATTTTTGGAGCTTCCGGCGACGGTTTGCGGTGGATGATGAGAAAATTGTCTACTACGTAGGGCGCATGACCTTTGAGAAGGGCGTGTCGGTGCTGCTGAATGCGGCCCCAAAGGTGATTGAGGCGATGGATAGTCGGGCCAAGTTTGTTTTAATCGGTGGGGGCAACACAGATTCTCTCAAGCGGCAGGCCTGGAATCTGGGTATCTGGGATCAGTGCTACTTCACAGGTTTCATGTCCGATCGTGACCTGGACTTGTTCCAGACGGTAGCCGATTGCGCCGTGTTTCCTAGTCTTTATGAACCCTTCGGTATTGTGGCCCTGGAAAGTTTCGCTGCCCGCGTTCCGGTCGTTGTCTCCGATACAGGGGGTTTGCCGGAGGTGGTGCGCCACGCCAAATCAGGACTTGTGACCTGGGCGAACGATTCTAATTCCCTAGCCTGGGGCATTTTGGAGGTGCTGCGAAATCCTGCCTATGCTCAATGGCTGGTGAACAATGCCTTCGAGGATCTTGATCGCCGCTTCCGGTGGGACAAACTAGCCCAGCAAACCGAAGCGGTCTACGGTCGGGTGCTCCACGAGCGATCGCAAGTCACCTGGTAGAAGCAAATCCTCTTTGCGCTCCTCAAAACTATTCGGTTTCGTTGACTTCTGAGCTGAGATGGAAGTGATCAGGGAGTTTGAGGACAACGCCTTCAAACTCCAACCCAGAATTTCAGTCAGCCTATTCCTCTTGAAACTGTTCCTTAAAACAAATTCCCTTTAAGCAAACAAAACCTATGATGCACGGCTTTCTTCCCCCAGAGCGTTTCTTTCCCTACCTGAGCTGGACAGACGTTGAGGCCATGCCAGACAAGGAAAATGTTGTGATCCTGCAACCCGTGGGGGCGATCGAGCAGCATGGGCCGCATCTGCCCTTAGCAGTGGACTCAGCGATCGGGCTGGCGGTGTTGGGTAAGGCGTTGGAGAAGCTCGATCGAGCGATCCCTGCCTACGCTCTGCCCTCGCTTTACTACGGCAAATCCAACGAACACTGGCACTTTCCCGGAACCATCACCCTCAGTGCCCAAACCTTGATAGCGACTTTAACGGAAATCGGCCAGAGCATATACCGCGCTGGGTTCCGCAAACTGGTGCTGCTCAATTCCCACGGGGGACAGCCGCAAATCCTGGAAATCGTGGCGCGGGATCTGCATCAGGTTCAGGAGGACTTCTTGGTATTTCCCTTCTTTACCTGGAAAGCGCCCAACATAGCTGCCGAACTGCTGACCGAAAAAGAAGCCCACCTGGGTATCCACGCAGGCGACGCGGAGACGAGTTTGCTGCTGTCAATTTTGCCGAACACAGTGAAGATGGAACGAGCCGTGAGCGAGTATCCTCAGGAGCCAGAGGGATTGCTGAGTGTGGAGGGAAAGCTACCGATCCCCTGGACAACGCGGGATTTAAGCAAGAGCGGCGTGATTGGCGACCCGACCACGGCGACTCAGGAGAAGGGCGATCGCATTTTGGAATCTCTTTCCGATGGCTGGGTCAAAGTGATTTGCGATGTCTACAAATACCGGCCTGTCCAAGCTTGGCGTTAGCTTGCACTAGCCCTCAAGCCCTCAAGCCAGCGTTTCGGGACAGTAACCTAAACCCTGGACGAACTGCTCTCGAAAGGCTTCGATTTCTTCACGATCGGGCTTGCCGTGGGACACTACTGCCACTTGGTAGCGGTGCATCACTTCCAAGGGTGACTGCCCAGTTTCCAGTCCCCAGAGTGCCATCTGAACCCGAATACCTGGCTGATAGGGAATGCCCAACTCGTGCAGATAAGCCCGAAAATTTTGATCTAGGTAAGAATCTAAAGGTCGGCTCAATTTGACTCGCACTACCCAACCGTCGATCTGATGAATCACGGTCATGAAGCGAACTGGCAGCAGGCGATCGGCGTGTAGATACTCCACCACTCGGAGAGTCAAGCTGGCATTAGCAAGCTGGTAGAGATAATCCATAGGGCAAACCAGAACAAAGGCGTACTTCCCTATAATCACCAAGATTCTGCTGGGCTGATAGGGGAGAAGCACCCGAACTCTGATAGGGGTTCTACCCAATTTCCTTTTCCGGTGTTGCTGAAAGCTGGAACGGGCGACCCTCATGCCGTCCTGCCTCCCCCCAGAGAGGGATTTAGGGTTCTTGTTCCCTCTCCTGGAAGAGAGGATAAGGGTGAGGGGTGTTCAAGTGAGTTCACCTCTCAATTCAGCAGTGCTGCTCTTCCTGATTAAGGGGTGGGGGACGATCGTAGGAGAATGAGAAGGCAGAGGAATGATATGAGATCTCCAGCCTCTTCAAGAAGCCGAAGATTTAGTAGCGCGCCTAGTCATGATCAGCTTAATTTTGCGTTTCCAGTAGCCCCTTGTTTCCAGATAATTTCTGATGAATGTTGATCGATCGCTATCCGCTTACAACTACGTTCTACCCGAAGAGCAAATTGCTCAAACCCCTGCGCAACCGAGGGACAGCGCTCGACTGCTGGTGGTGCAGGATCAAGAGCAACACGCCCACAGCGTTTTTCGTGAGTTGCCTGACTGGTTGCGCCCTGGAGATTTGCTCATTCTCAACAATACGCGGGTGATCCCTGCACGGCTGTACGGTCGGAAAGCGAGCGGACTGCGGGTTGAGATTCTGCTGCTGGAGCCACGATCGCTCACCTCTTGGCTGGCTTTGGTGAAACCTGGCCGTCGCTTAAAGCCGGGAACTGAAATTTTCTTTGAGAAAAAAGGAATTCCAGAGAAGCTGTCGCTTAAAGCAACAATTCTGGCAACTGACCCAGCGACGGGAGGGCGAGTTTTGCAGTTTGAAGTCCCAGAAGGCTCATCGCTGATGGCGATCGTCGCAGAACTGGGTGAGGTTCCTCTACCGCCTTACATCACCAACACTTCCACTGAACCGGAACGCTACCAAACTGTCTACAGTACTCAACTGGGCGCAGTGGCCGCTCCCACTGCTGGCTTGCACTTCACTCCAGAATTGCTGCAAACCCTCGCCGATCGCGGCATTCACCAGGCCACGATCACGCTGCACGTAGGAGTGGGCACGTTCCGACCGGTGGAAGCCGAAGACATCACTACCCACCAGATGCACGCAGAGTTTGCCGAAATCCCGATCGCCACGGTGGAGCAAATCCGCGCCACGCAAGCTAGAGGAGGACGGGTGATTGCAGTGGGCACAACAGCGGTTCGATCGCTAGAGGCGGCTGCCCAGAGTGGAACCCTGGAACCCTGGAGCGGCAAGACAGATTTGTTCATCTATCCGGGCTATTCCTGGCGCGTTGTGGATGGACTGATCACCAACTTTCACCTGCCCAAGTCCAGCCTACTGATGCTGGTGAGTGCGCTGATTGGTCGATCGCGCCTACTGGATCTCTACCAGGTTGCGATTCAGCAGTGTTACCGCTTTTACTCCTTTGGCGATGCCATGCTGATTCTGCCAGAAGCGGTTACGCCGACGATCGCCCCTCACTAGCAAGAGGCTTGTCCTCCTTTGGCTTCGCCTCTTCGCCGAGGTTGGGGGGCACAATGGGCGCAACGCCGCCGATTTCAATGCCGTGCTGATCCAGAGCCAGCTTCAAGCGGCGGCGAAACTCGCGGGCTACTTTCCACTGTTCCAGAGGCACAGTTTTAATCCAGATCCGCACCGTCACGCCAGTACTGTTCAGATCTTCCACGCCCAGTACTGTCGGCGGTTCGGCAATCTTGCTTTGCCATTCGTTCTCCTGGCTCATCGCGTGACCTAGCTGTTGAATCAGGCTCAGGGCTGCATCAACATCGGCGGTGTAGGCGATCGTCAAGGTCAAATCCACCCGTGACCAGTCCTTTGAGAGGTTTTCGACCACGGTGATAGCGCTGTTGGGAATCGTGATCAACCGGCCTTCGGCGTTGCGAAGCTGAGTGATGCGGAGGTTCATGTATTCCACTAATCCCGTTGCTTTGCCCACTTGGATCATGTCGCCCACGGCGTACTGATCTTCGTACAGAATCAGCAAGCCGTTAATCATGTCTTTGATCAAGCTCTGGGAGGCAAAAGAGATGACCAGGCCGAAGATGCCCGCGCCCGCCAGAATAGGAACTAGATCAACCCCAATCGCTGACAGTACCCCCAGGAAGCCCGCGCCTAAACAGACAATGCTGACGACGCTCCGCAACACCCAGGAAAAAGTAGAAATCCGCAGGGCCACACGCTGGGAGCTTTCAGGAGAAACAAATTCCGCCACCATCCGGGTCGAGAAAAAGCGATCGAGCAAAACGTTACTGACCCGAATCACGCTGTACACCGTGAGCGCGATCCCCAAAATTCTCAGCGGCCCAGAGAACGCCAACAGTTGTAGCCAGCGCGTGTAGGGAAACAGTCCAACGAGCGCGTAGGCTCCACCAGCCCAGATCAATAGCTGGAGCAGTTGCAGCAGTCGTCGTCGAGTATCGCTCAAGTTGCGCTGCTGACGGTTACTGATTTGCGTTTGAACCTGAGCAATGGCGATCGTGCTGTCGGGCTGGAGCGTGTTGGGCGCTTCCAGCAGAGTTGGGGTTTGGGTAAGAACGGCAGGCTGGGTCGCCGGCTGGTGCGATGGCGTACCTCGCCGCGAGAACCGTCGCTGCACCTGAGCCGTCACCCAACTGGCCAGCAGCATTCCCAGCAGTATTGCCGCTGCCGTCCAGCATTGCCGAATCAGAGACTCTGGTTGCCGCTCCTTTCTCGCTTCCTGCAAGGCAGTTTCGATCGCTCGGACGAAATCATCAGCCTGACGGGTCGGTTCCTGTCCCTGGAGTTGGGCATCCAGCGTCGTCACTGTCATCACATAGCGATCGTTCGCAGAGATCACAGGCAGACCACTCTTCGGCTCTACCTCAGACTTCACCTTCAAAGTTTTGGGATCGAGATTACTCTCTGCCAGAGCATTCAGGGTTTTCTCGATCGCTGTCACCCGTTCTCGAAGGGGGAGCGCACTGACCGGCTGGCTAGACTGCTCCCGCACAATAGGAGCCGCGATCGTGAACAACTCGCGCCCGTCCAGACTCACTTTATCCGTGGTGAACCCAGGCGTAGCGGTAGCGCCGATGGAAATTACTGGAGTCAAGGTGGCTCTGGTGGGGCTGGGCAGAGATGTAGGCGCTTGTCCCCAGGCAGGGGCGATGGCCAAAAGCATCGCGATCGCCCCCCCCAGAAGATAAGCTCGCCAACCCCTTATGCTGCTTCCCATCCCGTCCTCCTGCCTACAAACCTAAAACCTGCCCATCTACGAGATTCGCCCTCGATCGCCTGAGCAGGTATTGTATCAACTGAAGCTAGACCGCAAGGCTGCTGATTCGGTCAGGCTGTGGCAAAATGAACGGGTCGCAACTCTTCTGGCCAGTAGCTCTATGACAAAATTTGTCTTTGTAACGGGTGGGGTCGTTTCCAGCATCGGAAAAGGAATTGTTGCGGCCAGTCTGGGGCGGTTGCTGAAATCGCGGAACTATTCTGTATCAATTCTGAAGCTTGATCCCTACATCAACGTCGATCCAGGCACAATGAGTCCGTTTCAGCACGGCGAAGTGTTTGTGACTGAGGATGGCGCAGAAACTGACCTGGATTTGGGGCACTACGAACGCTTCACCGACACCTCCATGTCCCGCCTCAACAGCGTTACCACAGGCTCGATTTATCAGGCCGTGCTGAACAAAGAGCGTCGGGGGGAATATAAGGG
>DATNQR010000042.1:0-2251 GCA_036703905.1 Thermosynechococcaceae cyanobacterium | reverse complement strand
TGAATAGCGGCGATTTCCAGCAGGTTGAAAGTTGCAGGATACAGAAAAAGAAATGAGAGGGCAGACAGTATCCAAATAGTGGGCACGATCGCTGGAACATCCTGTAGCTGCCACAACAACCGCCCATCGTAGCGGTGGTTGAAGAAGTAGATGATTAGTACGGTTGCTGCTGGGATACTCGCCAGCGCAAACAAAACTCGGTAAAGGCGCGGCCCTATGAGCTTTTCACCCCAGGGCCGTAGCGCCGCCAAGCCACTATGGACGATTGCAAATCCAACCAATAGTCCCAGCATAATCAGGTGGCTGGGGGTGAACCAATCAGGCATAGGAGACACAGTGGAGGGCAGAAGGAACGCAGGCAAAAGACCAATCTATCACTGGCTACCGAGATTTCAGGGGTCGATCGCGGCCGGTCAGCGCTAATCAGTCAACGGCAATCAGTCAACAGTGATCAGCAACTAATCAACAGTCATTAAAAATTGCCGTGGTTCTCATTAGCGGTCTTCAGGCGCTCCAGCACTTCGACTAGGGGAACTGCGCCCAACTCTCCAGAGGCACGAGTGCGGATGCTGAGGGAATTTGCCTCAACTTCTTTGGCCCCGACTATTGCCATCACCGGGATCTTGTCCTTCTCAGCGTTGCGAATCAGCTTGCCCAGTCGATCGCCGCTCAAATCCACTTCTGCCCGAATTCCCAGCGTCAGCAGTTGCTGCACTACGTTTTTAGCGTAGGGCAAAAATTCATCACCCACCGGCAGCAGTCGAATCTGGAGGGGAGCCAGCCACACAGGAAAGTCTCCAGCATATTCCTCGATCAAGATACCGATCAGCCGCTCCAGTGAGCCGAAGGGGGCACGGTGGATCATCACGGGGCGCTTGCGAGTGCCGTCCTCGGCAACGTACTCCAGATTAAAGCGTTCGGGTAGGTTGTAATCGACCTGGACGGTTCCCAGTTGCCACTCGCGATCGAGGGCATCGCTAAAGATGAAGTCCAGCTTGGGCCCGTAGAATGCCGCTTCGCCAATGCCCTCGAAGTGATCCATCCCCAAGGTTTCCACTGCCCGACGAATTGCACCCTGAGCTTTGTCCCAAGCGTCATCAGAGCCGATGTACTTGTCAGAATTGGGGTCGCGGAAGCTGAGGCGGGCGCGGAAATCTTTCAGTTGCAGACTGCGAAACACACTCAAGATCAGGTCGACAACCTTGAGAAATTCGTCATCCAACTGTTCTGGCGTGACAAACAGGTGCGAGTCATCAACAGTAAAACCCCGCACACGGGTCAAGCCGCCCAGTTCGCCCGATTGTTCGTAGCGATAGACCGTGCCAAATTCGGCCAGACGCATGGGCAGTTCACGGTAGGAACGCAGTTCAGCTTTGTAAAGCTGGATGTGGAAGGGGCAGTTCATCGGCTTCATGACGAACCCGATCTCGCTAGCTTTGTCTGCCTCAGTTTCCGCCATTAGGGGGAACATATCTTCGCTGTATTTCTGCCAGTGGCCCGATTGTTTGAACAAGTCCACTCGCGCGATGTGGGGCGTGACGACGGGTAGATAGCCGCGCTTGAGTTGCTCCTGCTTGAGGAAATCTTCTAGGGTTGATCGCAGCACCGTGCCTTTTGGAGTCCACAGAGGCAGACCGGGGCCAACCACATCGGCGAAGATGAACAGACCCAACTCGCGCCCCAGCTTGCGGTGATCTCGGCGCAGGGCTTCTTCCTTACGGCGTTTGTACTCAACCAGTTGCTCCGGCGTTTCCCAGGCTGTCCCGTAGATGCGCTGAAGTTGGGCTTTAGTTTCGTCGCCACGCCAGTAGGCTCCAGCCACGCTTTCCAGATCGATCGCGTCGGGCTGCAACTCGGACGTGTTCTCTAGGTGCGGGCCGCCACACAAATCCCACCACTGCTCTCCCAAGTGGTAGATCGTGATTGGCTCTTCCTGAATGTCAGCCAGAATCTCCAGCTTGTAGGGTTCCTGAATCGTCCGAATCCGCCGCTCAGCTTCTTCACGACTGACTTCTTCACGGGTCACAGGAATCTTACGGTTGATGATTTTGATCATCTCCTTTTTAATTGCCTTGAGATCCTTCTCAGTGAACGGCTCTGGACTGTCGAAGTCGTAATAGAAGCCGTTTTCGATCCAGGGACCGATCGTGACTTGCGCTTTCGGAAACAGCTTTTGCACCGCCATTGCTAGCACATGGGACGCAGTATGACGAATTTTCTTTAGCGCAACCGATTCACTGGTGCGAGGTAG
>DATNQR010000041.1:0-3531 GCA_036703905.1 Thermosynechococcaceae cyanobacterium | reverse complement strand
AAGCCGTTGAACTCTAGAGGCTTGGGGAAAAAGCTGGTGCATCCCGCATCAATGCTATCTTGCATATCGACCTGAGAGAGGGTAGCTGGGGAGGCAATGATGGGGGTGCTGGTGAAGTCGGGCAGTTGGCGTAACCGGCGGGTCATCTCTAAGCCATCCATGACAGCCATGTGAACATCGGTAATGATCAGATCGGGGCGCATTTGGAGTGCCAGATCTAACGCCGTTTGCCCATCGGCAGCTTCAGCCAGTTTGAAGCCCAAAGGCTCCAACATGTTGATGGCAACCAGACGATTTTCTTCCCGATCGTCAATCACCAGAATTTTGCGGCGATCACCCTGGTAGCCAATCACTTTTTGGTTGTCGATCGCATCACCTATCCTCCATTCCGAAGCGAGGGACAAATCCAATTCAAACCAGAAGCAACTGCCTTTGCCCAGCTTGCTGTCAACGTGAATAGTGCTGCCCATTTTCTCAATGATTTGTTGACTGATTGCCAAGCCCAGTCCGGTGCCTTCGGAGTTGCGTTCGCGTTTCCCGGCCTGCTCAAACGGCAGGAAGATGGTCGCTAATTTTTCTGAGGCAATGCCGATGCCAGAATCTTTGACCTGGAAGCGAACTCGTTGAGTTGGGGCTTTGGGATCAGGGACTGGGGATTCAGCCGTGTCTACTAGTTCGACACGGAAGCTGACGGTGCCGAAGTCAGTAAATTTGGCGGCGTTGCTAAGTAGATTCAGCAGCACTTGGCGCAGTCGCTTATCGTCTGCATGAACAGCAGTTGGGAGATTTGCACCCGGTTGATAGTGGAACTCCACGCCTTTTTGTTCGGCTCGGACGCGACAGATATCCACTGTAGAGGACAGAAAGTTGGCGAAATGGAAATCCTGGGGATAGAGGTCCATTTTTTGCACTTCCAGCTTGGATAAATCCAAAATGTCGTTGATCAGCGTCAGCAGATGGTTGGCACATTGATGGACGACCTTTAAGCCCTTCATCTGTTTCTCGGTGGTGGCGGGGTCGCGCTGGAGGATTTGGGCATAGCCCAGAATGCCATTCAGGGGGGTACGCAGTTCGTGGTTCATGTTGGCGAGAAATTCGCTCTTGCTGCGATTGGCGAATTCAGCGGCAGTACGAGCAATTTCTACTTCTGCCAATTTCTTTTGGGTGGTTTCCGCCTGGGTCAGGTCTTCTGCCATCTGGTTAAATGCCTGGGCGACTTGCTCAATTTCATCTTGGGTATGAATATTTAAACGATAGGAAAGGTTACCTGCGCCAATGGCTGTCGCACCTTCTTGAAGCTGTTTGAGCGACTGGAGGATAGGACGCAAAACCCACCAGAACTCACCAAGCACAATCAATATGAGGAAGAGAACGGTTGCATAAGAAGCGTTTGAGGTCAGGAATCGGATTCGTTCTAGCGTTTGTTCTGCTTTTTGGACATCCTGGTGGGCGTTTTCGATCAGTCTATCGAGGAAAAAATTAATATCTCGGTTAAACCCGTTGATGGCTCGAAAGTCCTGCTGGTTGTCGGCAATTGCCGTTGGCGAAGGTTGATCCAGTGATGCAATGAGTTGCTGTTCTAACTGCTGAAAATTCTCGTATCTCCGCTCGATTGCGACGATTTCTGGCACGGCCTCCGATGCTTTGAGGGTTTGCATCACCTCACGGAAATGACTGTTCTCTTGCTCCTCGTGATCGGTATGCTTTGCTTTGAACAACACTTGATCCTTGAGATCACTGATATTATTGTGCAGGTCAGATTGAGCCTGGGTTGCCAGTACAATTCGTCGCTGAGCCTGGGTGTATTGGTTGAGGGCAACTTGCTCAGCTTGGTTGCGCCAGAGGGTACCGCCGCCAGAGATAAGGGCGATCGCCCCCACTAATAATGCCGAAATGCCAATGAATTTCGTGGCGATTTTCATGACTACTGGCTCTCCTTGGCTAAACCGAGTTGAATCCGAACCTGTTGCATGGGTTGATAATCGGATGCCACCACCAGGGTGTAGCCCTGAGCCTGGGTACCGACGATATCTTCCAGCCCTGCGGGGACGGTAAGAAACGCTTCTTTGAGTTTTTCAACCAGTTCTGGGGGCAAATCGGTCGAAATAAGGAAGGGGGAGTGCGGTACGGGCTGAGATTCCCAGAACACGCGGGAATTTTGCGGTGTCAGTTTGCCCAGGGTTTGCCGTTTGAGGTAGGACGGAATGTTTGTGGCGATCGCATCGACTTTACCCGCTTCTAGCAGCGCCTCGGTCTTAGAATGGGTGTCCCCAAAGATCACTGCTGCAAAATCTCGCTCTGGATCAATCCCGGCTTGCTTAAGCGCCGCCAGCGGCAGCACATAGCCCGAAGTAGAGGAAGGGCTGACGAAGGCAACGCGCTTGCCTTTGAGGTCTTGTAGGGTTTTGATGTCGCTATTAGCCACCGTAATCATGCAGGCGCGATACCAAGGCCGATGGGTGTATTTGTCGATCGGTGCGGCGATCGGTTTGACTTTGGCTCCGCGTTCTAAGGCTTCAAAATAAGAAACCGCGCCGGTATAAGCTGCATTCGCCCGCCCATCCACCAGCATATCTACATTGTCTTTATAGTCTTTGGCAATCAAAAACTCGACAGGTTGCCCCAACACCTTTTCCAGATGGGCATCCAGGGGGGCAATCATTTTTTCTTGATCGGTTTTGCTTTGGGTGGGCAAAACGCTAATGCGTAGTGAGACCTGTGGTGTCGCTGGCTGGGGAGGCTGAGTTGCAGAATGCTGAGGAGCACAACTGCCTAGCCAGAGTGTTATGAGCAGGGAAAACAAACCAAGTGCGAGCGATCGGAGAGTTTTCATAGGGAACACTGCAATCTACAATATCTAAAGTGCCCTGAATGATCAAAAACTAACTAAACTTTACAAAGGGCGCGATCGCTTGCACTTCAATAACCTTAAATAAATCAACTTAAGCGTAAACGCCAGTAGACAAACTTTAAGAAACTTCTCCACTAAGGACTTGCAGCATAACTCTTAATTAGACATACTCTGTTCGTCTTTCTACTCTAAATGAGGGATATAGAACCCATTTGAGATCTCAGGAAGGGGCTGCAAGCTGCTTCAGCATGAGCGTGACAAAGCAGAGGTTAAGCTTGGTTGTGGCATGAGTTAGAGTGCGATCAAAGTTCTTGACTAGACTTTTGCAGCGCTTCATCCAAGCATTGGAGCGTTCGATGACCCAGCGAGCTACCGCTGGCACGAATCCAGCTTTGCCTTGTGCCGCCTTCTCCGGCTTCGAGGGTTTAGTAGAGCGTACCCTTGAGTTCTTTTACGCAAAGGTATGTAATGCGACATGGCCTAATGTCGCGTTCAGGCCTGATTGCGAAGTCCTCGGATAAGATCCGGCGGAAAATAGCGAGAGAAAACCGTTCTCCCGACTCTGAGGTAATCGATGACATCGCCGACAAGCGGGTAGTGCACCGTGTCCTTGAGCCTGACCTCGGCCAGCCCACCACCGACTAGCGTAGAGCGGCGATCCGGGCTGCCGTCGCCAACCA
>DATNQR010000040.1:0-6932 GCA_036703905.1 Thermosynechococcaceae cyanobacterium | reverse complement strand
GGTGCATCGGGCGATTAGGCGGATGGTCAGGTTACCAAAGCCAGCGTCCGCCAGGGGTAACAACAATGCTGCGCGGACTGCAACAGTTTGAGTCTGTTTTCACCGGATGGGAGCTAGCTCAGGATGTGTGTACACGGTAGCAGCGCCTTCTGGGGCAGCAAATCCAGAAACGCCTTTAGCAGTCCGGTGTAAGCCGCTTTGTAAATTTACTGGCTGCTGCCAGGCACGATCGTGGGCTACTGGCTCTCCAATCTGGTGGGCATTGGGCTGATGCAGGTGGGCGCGGTGGAGGTGTTTCAGTCAGAGACAAAGCGGGACTTCAAGAAAGACCTGTTGTTTGGTGTGGTTTCTTCGACCGTATTCACGATAGTTGCTGTGCTGTTGGTGCAGTTCAAGATTTTGGATTTGCCGTTTGGCGAGGGTGCATCTCCCTTCAGTACTCTCCTGCCCTTCGGGACGATCAGGCATTAATCAACCTCTGGTGTTCCAAGCCAGCTACTAAAATTCGGACATAAACAATGGACTACTTACTGCTGTCTACCCTCAGCTTTGCTGTGGGAATTGTGGTGGGCTTGACGGGCATTGGGGGTGCATCGCTGATCACGCCGATTTGGTTGCTGCACTTCGTTGGCTACGCGATCTTGCTGGTGACGGTAACGGCGTTGGCGCAACTGTTGCTGATGACCTTTGCTCCAATTGGCAACTGCCGGCTTTGCCGAAGTTGGATTTGGCAACTGCGAAGGGTCGGGCATCGGCGATCGCGATCGGCGCTTTTCTGGGCTGTATTGTGGGCATATCAAGCGTTTCTTCGGGATCAATGTTTGCGCTGGTGTTGATTGCTTTCTTTCAACTGGAAGCGCGAAAGTTGGTGGGAACCGATTTGGCTCAGGCAGCAATTTTTCTGACCTTTACTTCCCTAGGGCACTTGACATTGGGAACGGTGGATTGGAGTTTGGTATTACTCATTTGGTTTGGTTCTGTGCCGGGTGTGTTGGTGGGGGCAAAACTTTGCCAACTGGCTCCTCAACGTCCACTGCGGTTTGTAATCTATGGGTTGCTGGTGATGGTGAGTTGGAAGTTGGCGCATCCGGTGTGAGGTTGTCTCAGTCAATCATCTATGGCAAATTCAGAGTTCTGGCAGCGTCCTCGATCGTTCCTCAGTTTCCTGCAAAAACTTCTAACGGCGCAGTGGCGGGTGTTGCTGCTGTTGCTGCTGGGGGTGGGGTTGCCGTTGTTGGGGTTTGAGCAGTTGGCGGTGCGGGTTTGGCGCAATCAGGGTGGGTTTCCCTGGGATGAGCCGATTTTGCGGGCGGTTCATGCCACGGCTCAACCGAGGCTCGATCGCGTGGCAGCAGCGCTGACAAAGTTTGGGGTGTTTCGTGGGGTGTTTCCGGTGGCGACGGTGATTTCTCTGGCGCTACTGTATCGGCGGCGCTGGCGATCGCTGACCTATTTGCTGCTCACGCTGTCGGGCAGCGTTGTAATCAATCGCACGGCAAAGGCCTTCCTGCACCGCCTGCGACCACACCTGTGGGATTCGATCGCGCCAGAGCTAGATTTTGCTTTTCCCAGTGGTCATGCGATGTCGAGTATGACGCTGGTGGCAGCGCTGGTGATTTTGACCTGGGGCACTCGCTGGTGTGGAGTAATTCTGGCGATCGGCTGCCCGTTTGTGCTGGCGATCGGCTGGACTCGGCTCTATCTAGGCGTACACTTTCCTAGCGATGTTCTCGCAGGCTGGATGGTTTCACTGGCGTGGGCGATCGGCGTTGCTCTGGTAATTCGACCGCATCTGACGCTGCAATCTCAACCCGATGCAGCGGAGGAAACTCTGTTGGCGGAAGAAGTGGAGGCGATCAAGGAGCAGCAGTGATGTTGTTTTGGGGGGCGATCGTTGATCGTACAGCAGCCCCACGCTACAGGTTGATTGATTGCCCTTTGTCAGAATGCAACTGCGCGATTACGCTTTATGGGTGGGGGCGATCGCGAGAGTCAGAAATTGAGTTCTCAATCACTCAATCAAAACGCTACCCAACGACTCTAGGGGAACTGTGAAGACGTAATAGATCACACCCATTCCCAGCAGCAAGACCGCAATGCTGGAGAGAATCACCCACCGATCAGGCGGTTCGTAGGTATCTTCCTCAATGTCATCCCGCACGGCAAAGTAATGTTGAGTCGAAAGCAAGACTGCCAGCAACCCGACGACGGAAAACGCTAACCCTAGCTTCCAGGCTGTTCCCGGTGGCTGGGGAGCGAGGGGCGGGCGCAGAATTCGCAGCCGCACAATCAGCACCCCAAAACCCATTAGGGCGATCGCGCTTCGCATCCAAGAAAGGTAGGTGCGCTCGTTAGCTAGGTGATCTCGAATCCGATTCAGGTTTCGCTTTTCAGGCTTCTCTTGATTCAAGGCTCTTCCCTTCTTCGATTTGAAAAATAGCTGCATCACAATAGCCCTGATATTTCAAGTTAGATTGACGGAGGGAAGCGGGGCAGAGTTGAACCGCCCCACCTTTACTAATCTTGCTAATCTTCGATCGGTGCATTGCGAGCAGTCGCATCAATAGGAGCTTGAGTCAGATTTGAAACTGTCAAAGTTCCTTCTCCCGCTTTCAAAACTTTCGCTGGATTCAGGTTAAATTCAACTCCGCCTGTGGCATTGGTCTTAGCAACCAACTGTGTTCCGCTCACCACTTTGGCAACCAAAGGTTCAGTCAGTTTCGGCGCATCAGTCAAGCCTGCAACACTGGTTCCGGCAGGCAAATACACACCATCGCAATTCCAATCGTCATCTGTTGTTTGACCATTTGCCAAGTAATAGAGAGTGCTGGGGTCAGTGGCTTTTTGCCTTTATGGGCATACACTGCCAGGGTTTTCCCAGTTTCGTTACGGCACTGAGCGTAATCTTTCGCAGTTTCCAAAATGTACTTTTGCAGTTTCAGTTCACCCACTGTTGTGCGATCGCTTCAGGAGACAAGCTGGATTTGTCCGGGGATGCTTTCACTTTCAAAAGGTTATCGATCGCCTGGGTGACTTCAGTATAGTCTGGCGTACTGGTCAAATTTACTGGATCAGCCCAGGACGGTTGGGCAAGGAGTAAATTGACTAACAATGTCAGGGACACGCAGATAATTTTGAAGCAGTCCATAGTCTTCTCCTGTTTGACAAAACTTTGCTGTTGACACAAGATAACGCGGGCTTCTAAGTTGCTTATTGCCCCAGTAAAAACCGATGAGAGCCATTCTCAACCAGAATGTAAATGCCCAAACCAATCAGAATAAAAGGGACAACTTTCTGACCGTAATCAGTCAAGAGGTGGGCGATCGCTTGATGGCGGGTTAACTGATAGGCGAGGCCACACCATAGTCCAATCATGCCAAGGAACACACTTAATAAAACTATCAAAGTAGGTAGAGAGCTGCTGGCAAACAGGGGCACATAAATTCCAATATTGTCTCCGCCATTGGCGATCGTGACAGCAGCGACTTGATAGGTTTGGGGAGCCAGCAGAGATAGTTCTGGGCCAGAAGTAAATTGGCTCGATACTTTTTTTACCTGGGGTTCTTCAGACTTTTGGTTGAGCAAATGGCTGATGCCGATCGCGATCGGGACAAATCCTAATAACCCAATCCAGACTTTCGGAATCAGCAAGCCGCCAACGAAACCCCGCAGGCTCGCAGCAATTAGCACCAGAAATCCTAAATACTGGCCTGCCACAATATGCTTAGGACGAAACGTGGGACTGACTTGAGCAAAGAACAGCATCAAAATCACAATGTCGTCAATGTTGGTCGCCGCAAAAGAGGTCAGACCCGTCACTAATGCCTGAGTCAGCCCATCCATAAGCATCCAATATCAACTGCGTTCAAGTGTTTCAACTTCTGGGGCAATGGCTGGCGAAGACTGCCCGATCGTTCTGGCTAGGTTGAGCAGGCAAAGACAACCAATCACTAAAGTCAGCACGGTCAAACCGCGATCCTCCAATGTGTGGCTATCGATCAGGATTAGCACACCTAATCCAATCAGCACAAACGGAATCAACTGATTGCCATAGCGAGTTAAATTGTCTGCGATCGTGGGAATGCAAGTCAACCGATAGGCGGCATAGCACCAAACTCCAACCATTGCAAAGAAGACTAAGAGAACCACCAATAAACTTTCCCAAGTGGCGCTGGCAAACAAAGGAATATGGATCTCAATGTTGTACCCGTTTCTTCAGGAATAATGTGCCAGTTGAGCGCCACATCGGTATAGACATCCTGCAAATCTTTAGAAGACGCTTCAGCAGAAATCTCTTGATTTTGCACCCGTACACTCAACGTTTGCACTGTGTTGACGATCGGCACAATGAAATGAATCCCTTCCCTAACACTTTGTCTTGAGCCTATCCAAACCGCAGCATCAACACGCCTCGTTGCCCTGCATTCACAACTACAAAAAAGCTAGACAGAAATGCTAACAAAAGTGAGAGCAAAATAATCCAAATTGCAATGATCGCCTCATGACTAGAAGTACGGGATGGGGGCACGTTCGCTCTACTTCCAGGCTGAACCGTCATAATGCTGGGTTTGACACGGCTTTGAGCATAGATCGGGAAACACGGTTAGTCTATTGAGATTCAGTATCTTGTACAAGCTGGTTTCCATCATAGTGCCTCAGATTGGCTGATCGATCTTGCCAGTCCTAGATCGAGTGTGACATACTTGAGGCATAACCCGGTATCCCGATTGATTTACCGTATTATGTTTCGCTCTGGCCCATAGCTCGTGAATAACTCACGATCGGGCCACCGGCGATCAACCTACCTCCGAGGAATTTGTCATGTTGGAAGATGCTCAGGGACTGGCAGTTACGACAGATTCGCCCCTCGCGATCACCGCCATCAATCGACTCATCGACCAATCCCTCAGTTATGGCAATCAAACTGAAGCGGCTATTCTTCAAGGACTAGCCGCTGATCGTACCTGCGTTTTAGTTCATGCCTATGCCGCAGCCTATTGGCTGTCACAGGAGAGCTTGAGTGGCCGAAAGCAGTCAATTCCTCACCTGAAAGCAGCAGAGCGTTACGCTTCGGAAGCCACCCATCGGGAGCAGTTGTATGTGCAGGCGATCGCGGCCTGGGCGCAGGGCAAAATTCATCACGCGATCAGGCTACAGGAGGCGATCACTCAAGCCTTCCCCCGCGATCTGATGGCTGTGCAGCAGGGGCAGTACCACTATTTCTATCTGGGAGACAGCGATCGGCTGCTCAGAATCGGTCAAAAGGCGCTATCTGCCAACCCTGACAATGCTTATCTGTTGGGTATGGTGGCCTTTGGCTTGCAGCAGTGCGATCGGTTAGCGAAGGCTGAAGCAATGGGGCGACAGGCCACGGCACTCAGCCGCCACAACCCCTGGGCGCACCATGCCGTGGCTCATGTGATGGAAACGCAAGCCCGAATTACGGAGGGCATCGCCTGGATGGAGGACTTGGCCCCAACTTGGGAAAGCTGCAATTCTATGCTGTACACCCACAATTGGTGGCACGTTGCGCTCTATTACTTGGCGTTGGGCAACACCACAAGAGTTTTAGAACTTTACGACACGCAGATTTGGGGTAGGGCAAATCAAGGTGCAGCGAAAGATCAGGTCGGCGCGATCGCCACGCTGCTGCGTTTGGAATTACGAGGGATTGACGTGGGCGATCGTTGGCACGCTCTGGATCCATTTCTGCAATCTCGTCTCCACGATCACGCTTTGCCCTTTCAGAATTTGCACTATGTCTATGTGCTGGCCCGCGTGGGGCAACTGGATTGGCTGCGCGAGATGTTGACCAGTCAGCAAGCTCACGCCGCCACCGTCCATTCTGATCAACGGCAAAGCTGGACTGAAATTGCCATTCCCGCCGCCAGAGGACTGGTTGCTCACGCCCAAGGCGACTGGTCAGGCACGATCGCCGAACTCCAAGCGGTTTTGCCCCGTTTGCAGACCATTGGCGGCAGCCAAACCCAAAGGGCTTTGTTCGAGCAGATTTACCGGGATGCGCTGCACAAGCATGATCGACAACCCATGATTTACGCGATCGCTACCCTATCAGCCGTGTAGAACCATCAATCACGATAGCTCGTAGGCGGCTTTGGTCACAGCATCATACTGTTGAGCCAAGCCATACGCTTTTGAACCAATGGGGACATACTGCCGGATTCCGGCGGCTTGCAAAGTGGCTTGAAATTCAATGTCGGGTTGCAGTAGAGCAGACTGAAGTTGCGGAATTCGATCGGCTCCCAAAGACCGAGCCGCAACGATCGGTGGCATCGGAGAACGGAGCGACTCAATCACCCGCAACTGAGTAGCCAATTCAGGAAGATCCTGCACTTCTTTTTCTAAAACTGTACTGTCGATCGCAGCGCAATCCGCTTCGCCAGAAATCACCATGCGAATCGATTGTTGATGGGAACCTGACTGGATTGCTTGATCGAAAAAATGGTTAGGTTGACCCGAATTCAATAAATAATGACGCAGCAAGCTGTAGCCACTATTAGAACCTAGATCATTGTAGCAGAAAACCCTGCTGGTTAAATCCGGCAGATTGGTGAAGTGGCTACCTGCCCGGACAATTACATCGGCAAAATAGATCGGAAGATTTTGGTAGCGACTCGCCTGCATAACTGGCGCAGCTAATATCTGAAATCGATTGGGTTCAATCTGCTGGTAACGATCAAAGGGCAAGCCACAGATAAAAGCCAGATCAATTCGATCGTGCTTCAGTAAAAGATCTTCCAGCGCATCGTTTTCGCTCTGGTTCAGGCGAATTTCCAGTTTCAAGCGCTTCGCTAAATAAGCCACAACAGATTGATAGAAACTAAACCAATTGGGTGCTAGATAGGAAACCGCATTGAGTTCACTGAACTGAGTCATGGTTTGGAAGCGCGATCGCCTTTGTTCCTACTGAT
>DATNQR010000039.1:0-5466 GCA_036703905.1 Thermosynechococcaceae cyanobacterium | reverse complement strand
ACCCCGCAGCTATGGCGTTTTCTTCGATTACTCGTGCCCTGACCCGATCGCCCCTCACCGCAGAACTTCTGAACACGTTGGGCAAGTTCCAGCATTTGCGGCTGAGTGGATTGTCGCGGTTGCCGAAGGGACTGGTGAGTTCGGCGCTGGCCCAATCGCAGGGGCGGAGTTTGCTGGTGGTGTGTGCGACGCTGGAGGAAGCGGGCCGCTGGACAGCGCAACTCGAAGCGATGGGCTGGCGATCGGTGCATTTCTACCCCACTTCGGAGACTTCGCCCTACGAGTCCTTCGATTCAGAGGCGGAGATGACCTGGGGACAACTGCAAGTTCTGGCGGATCTAAGCCAGGTGGACAGCGAGGATCAGGGTGTTCACTGCGAGGAAGCCGATCGTTCTGAACCGCAATCCTCTCCCTCTGGCATAGCGGCGCACTCTGGCACAGCGGCCCAAGGCGCTAGCCCAAAAGCCTACGCGATCGTCACTACCGAACGCGCTTTGCAACCGCACCTTCCCCCGACCGAGGCACTGAAGCCCTACTGTCTGAGACTGAACAGAGGCGAGGAACTGGAGCTAGGGAATCTAGCGCGAGAACTGGCGCGGTTGGGCTACGAGCAGGTTCCGTTGGTGGAAACAGAGGGGCAGTGGAGTCGGCGAGGGGACATTATTGATGTGTTTCCGGTGGCGGCGGAGTTGCCGGTGCGTTTGGAGCTTTTTGGCGATGAACTTGACCAGATTCGCGAGTTCGATCCAGCCACTCAACGATCGCTCGATCGCATCGCCCAACTCATTCTCACGCCGACGAGCTACGCACCCATTATTCGAGCGGCTCTGACTGGAGAAAAAGTAGAGCAAGTGCGATCGCGCCTTACCCCAGAAGAGCAAGAGCAGTTTGACGAAGGGCAGATGCCGAAGGGGGCGCGGCGGTTCTTGGGCGTGGCCTTCGATCGGCCTGCTTCACTGTTGGATTACTTGCCCGAAAACACGCTGATTGCGCTAGACGAGCCGGATCAGTGTCAGGCGCACGGCGATCGGTGGCTAGAGGAAGTTGAGGAAAACTGGAAAGAAGTTGGCGTAGACTTGCCGCGCCTGCATCGACCGTTTGCGGATTCCCTCAGTGAAGTAGAGTGCTTCGATCGTCTCTACCTTTCTGAACTCGCCGAAGAGGCCTCAAAGTCAAAGTCTGCCAATTCTCCGTCTCCAATTAATCTTGCTAGCCGACCCGTTCCAGCAATTCCCCACCAGTTTGGGCGACTGGCTGAGACTCTGAGGGAGGAGCGCGATCGCAACTTCACGGTGTGGCTAGTTTCGGCGCAACCATCGCGATCGGTGTCGCTTCTGCAAGAGCATGACTGTCCGGCCCAGTTTGTGCCCAACCCGAAGGACTATCTGGCGATCGATAAGCTCCAGGTGCAGCACGTTCCGGTGGCGCTCAAGTATTCCGGGCTGGCGGAGCTGGAAGGGTTCATCCTGCCCACGTTCCGCATGGTGCTGGTCACCGATCGCGAGTTCTTCGGGCAGCATACGCTAACCAGCCCCAGCTATGTTCGCAAGCGTCGCCGCGCTGCATCCAAGCAGGTTGATCCCAACAAACTGCAAACCGGGGATTTTGTGGTTCACAAGAGTCACGGCATTGGGCGGTTTCTGAAACTGGAGAGTCTGACGATCGATCGGGAAACCCGTGAATATCTCGTGCTGCAATACAGCGATGGCTTGCTGCGGGTGGCTGCCGATCAGGTTGGTTCCCTGTCGCGGTTCCGGGCTGCAGGAGACACCGCGCCGCAACTGAGCAAAATGTCCAGCAAAGCCTGGGAGAAAACCAAGAGCAAAGTTCGCAAAGCAATCAAGAAAGTGGCAGTGGATCTGCTGCATCTCTACGCCCAACGGGCCCAGCAGCAGGGCGTTTCCTACCCAGCGGATATGCCCTGGCAGCAGGAGCTTGAGGACTCTTTCCCCTATCAGGCCACTCCGGATCAACTCAAAGCTGTGCAGGACGTGAAGCAAGATATGCAGAGCGATCGACCGATGGATCGGCTAGTCTGCGGTGATGTGGGCTTCGGCAAAACCGAGGTGGCGATTCGGGCAGTCTTCAAAGCAGTGACGGCGGAAAAGCAGGTGGCGCTGCTGGCTCCCACCACCATCCTGACCCAGCAGCACTACCACACTCTGAAGGAACGCTTCGCTCCCTATCCCATTCAGGTCGGCTTGCTGAACCGCTTCCGGTCTGCCGAGGAGCGCAAGGACATTCTGCAACGGCTGAAAACAGGCGAACTGGATGTTGTTGTCGGAACTCACCAGCTTTTAGGCAAAGGCGTAGACTTCAAGGATTTGGGTCTGCTAGTGGTAGATGAAGAACAGCGCTTTGGCGTGAACCAGAAGGAGAAAATCAAATCCTTGCGAACTCAGGTGGATGTGCTGACCCTCAGCGCTACCCCGATTCCCCGCACGCTCTACATGGCGCTGTCTGGTGTGCGCGAGATGAGCCTGATCACCACGCCGCCGCCGAGTCGCCGCCCGATCAAAACTCACTTGTCGCCCCATGACCCGGAGATGATTCGCGCCGCTATTCGCCAGGAGATCGATCGCGGTGGTCAGGTGTTCTACGTCGTCCCCAGAGTCGAAGGCATTGAAGAAATCGCCGCCCGTCTGCACGAGATGATCCCCAGCGCCCGAATTGCGATCGCCCACGGTCAGATGCCGGAGTCGGAACTGGAAAACACGATGCTTACCTTTAGCGAAGGGGAAGCCGAAATCCTCCTCTGCACCACCATCATTGAGTCCGGCTTGGATATTCCCCGCGTCAACACCATCCTGATCGAAGATGCCCACCGCTTTGGCTTGTCGCAGTTATACCAGTTGCGGGGCCGCGTGGGACGATCGGGTATCCAAGCTCATGCCTGGCTGTTCTATCCCAAACAAAACCAACTGTCCGACGCGGCTCGGCAAAGATTACGCGCCATCCAGGAATTTACCCAGCTTGGGTCCGGCTACCAACTCGCCATGCGGGACATGGAAATTCGCGGTGTGGGCAACCTCTTGGGCGCGGAACAATCGGGGCAAATGGACGCGATCGGCTTTGATCTCTACGTGGAAATGCTGGAAGAAGCGATCGCCGAAATTCGCGGACAAGCTATCCCTCAAGTGGACGACACCCAGATTGATCTCCACCTCACTGCGTTCATTCCCGCCGACTACATCCCTGACCCTGATCAGAAGATGAGCGCCTACCGCGCCCTTGCGGCGGCCAGTTCCAAACGCGAACTCGACCTGATCGCTGCTGAGTGGAACGATCGTTATGGCTCCATTCCTACTGCTACTCAACAGCTAATCCGCATCGTGGAACTAAAGCAAATCGCCAAGACGATCGGCTTCTCCCGCATCAAACCGGACGGCAAACAGCACGTTGTTCTGGAAACGCCGATGGAAGAACCCGCCTGGAATTTACTGAAGGAGAATCTACCCGAACACCTGCGATCGCGCTTCGTGTTCTCGCCTGGTAAAGTCACGGTGCGCGGCTTGGGCATGATGAGCGCCGACCAACAACTGGAAAACCTAACAGTATGGCTAAACAAGATGCGAAGTGCAATCCCTGAGCTAGCGTTGGTTTAAAGAATTTCAGGGAGAGACGATCGCGTCTAATGCTTGAGTTGTTCCATCCAGGATGAATTGCCGTAGATTCCGTTCAGTAAAGCTGGAACACTCAGATCCGCATCCAGTTTTTCCCAGTGCAAACCCATTCCTGAAGGCGTAACTTCAACTTCGGCCAGATCTTCTGGAGTTGCTCCAGATAAACCCTGACCTAACTCCGCTAAAAAGCTAAAAACTGCGCCGTATTGCAGATGAATCACAATCCTGCCTGTTTCTTGCTCGAAGTAAGCAGCTTCGGCTCTTGGCTCAGTGAGATGGGCGATTGACGATCGTGCTTTAGCGTCTGCAATCTGCCGTTGCAGATTTTCTTGTTGCAGTTGAGTGCTATCCATGAATTCCATTCCAGGCTTCGAGCAACTTCTCTTGGTTCGCTTGAACGATTTGGAGTGCTTTGGACACTTGCCTGTCGCTGATGTCCCCATAGATCTGGTCGATCGCAGAGGGCGCTGCATCACTCCCTAACTGAATGATAACTTCCCCTCCAGCCTTGAATACATGAACGTGGCAGGGAAGATGATCATTGGGGTAGATCAAAACTTTAAATCCGTCCTCGCGGTGAACCGTTGGCATAAGGCTACTCTATTGACTTAAAAAATACATCTCAAACTTATAAAAGTGGGTTTAATTTAGCCAGAGCAGAAGAGTTCAGATTTAAGTGAACCAATCTGAACCTGTCGAAACTGCCAAGTTTGAGTATGCTGGGAATAGTTTTTCGCGTCTTTGGAAGTAACGAGCTAACCCATGAAGTCTCGAAAGGTTCTGATTGATGCCGCAGGTTTAGAAAAAGTTCGTCAACAGATGACAGAACTACAAAAATCAGAAGAGACGAGCAATCGTGGAAAACACTGCTGGACAATTGAGCATCTGGAAAAGCAAGCACCTGTTTCAGAAAGCACAGTAAAGCGCTTTTTCAAGGAGGGAGTAGACAAATCTAGCGCGATCGCTATTCTCAAGACATTGGGTTTTGAACCGCTAGAATTTTTAGCTGAACATGACCAAAATTCCAGAGCGACGACACAAGAGGTACAGCAGCCGATCGAGATTGACTGGCGGCGAGTCTGTTCTGAAATGCTGCAAGCTCAACAAGAAGCTCACTGGTTTCGAGCAATGGCTACGGAGCAGGGCTTTGAGGTCAAGGTGTTTGTGCCGTTGGGGTTAGTGGAGCGAAAACGACAGCAGCGCAGAAATGGGGGCGGATCGCTGAATGTGTATGAGCTAGAAGATAAGGAAGCGATTGGAAAGAAATTTGAGCATAATGACTTTTTGCGCGAGGTGAAGGGTCAGCCGCCCCGTGGTGAGAATCAGCATTTGGCGATCGTTGGGGAACCGGGAGCAGGAAAGACAACGCTGTTGGGCGCGATCGCAACTTACGTTCAGCAAGATACTGAGGCGCTACCGATTTGTGTGGCGTTGGCTGCAAGGGCTATCGCTGCGAGACTATCTGCGTAAGAAGTGGCTACCAGAGGCGCTCAAGTTAGCCTATCCAGACATTGAAGTTGAGGCAGCTCAGGTTAAAGCTTTTAAGAAACGGTTGCAGCAAGGTGAAGTTTGGCTATTGCTGGACGGGGCAGATGAGATGAGGCAGGCAACTCCGCTTCAGGCGATTCAGGCTGAGTTGACGGATTGGCCGCGATCGGTGCGGGTAGTGCTGACGTGTCGGCTGAATCTTTGGGATTTGCAGGTGAAAAGGTTGGCAGGTTTTGATACCTACAAAACTCAGGAGTTTTCAGAAGCCAATGTCAGGCGATTTATTAAGCAATGGTTTGATTTTGCAAGAAAGCCCCAAGTTGGCAGAAAACTTCGCAAGAAGCTGGAAGAGCCG
>DATNQR010000038.1:0-6245 GCA_036703905.1 Thermosynechococcaceae cyanobacterium | reverse complement strand
GGATGCAACAGATCTAGCAGTGCTGGCGGAGGGAAAAGTGCGATTGGAAGTGCTGCGCCCCGAGGATCTCGGCATCACCCCAGCGCCTTTGGGGGCGATCGCTGGGGGCGCTGGGGGCAATGTGCAGGAAAACGCGGAGATTTTGCGATCGGTGTTGCAGGGCGGTGGTACTCAAGCGCAGCAGGATGTAGTAGCGCTGAATACGGTGCTGGCGCTGCAAGTTGGCGGCAGAGAAGCTGACTCCCACTCCGATCGACTCTCCCTGGCTAGAGAGGTTTTAATGAGCGGCGCGGCCTGGGAGAAGCTGGAAAAACTGGTGCAATTTCTGCGTTAAGCGACCGAGAGAGATTAAGCAGTAGCGATAGCTATAGACAGACAGCCTAGGATCTTGGGTGGGTGTGTGGGCAACGCCAGCCAGGAGTTCTACGCCTATACCCCGTCCTAATCTATGAGGATCGAGATTACAGTCGTAGCTGTAGACGGGTTTGCTTAGGACGATGCTGAAGCTGTGTAGCAACAAGGGCCTTAAGCTCCTCGTCTCAACGAATCTGGCTACAGCTACACAAATACTTTCTCAAACCGACCCTTTTCAAATATTCTCTTACACAGTCCCGCCTCTCCTTATCTTCAAGGGTTGAACCATGAAACTCATCGGAGTCCTTCAGCAGTGGTTGGCAAAGCGGTGGCGACGATCGCAAACCCTGCAACAGTTGGGCTGGGGCGCGATCGGGCTTTTGGCGGCTGTGCTTGTCGCTCTGCCCTCGTTTTCTCAGCAACCCGTGGTGCTGAAACTACTGATGACAGCTCCCGATGCCCCTAGTTGGAGCAAGATTATTGCCAAAGCATTTGAGGCGCAGAACCCAGGAATCAAGCTGCAAATTGTGGAGGGGCCCAACGCCACAAACCTAGTGGAAAATCTCTACACCACTTCATTCTTGCTGGGAGAGTCGCCCTACGATCTTGTGATGATGGACGTGATTTGGACTCCCAAGTTTGCAGCCGCGGGTTGGCTGAAGGATTTAACCAACGAGTTTTCACCTCAAGAACTGGCGGCGTTTTCCTCGGCTGACGTGAACGGTGGAAAATTTCAGAACAAGCTGTACCGCATTCCCACTCGATCGGATGCTGGCGTTCTATACTACCGCAAAGATTTACTGGAGAAAAACGGCTTTGGGACTCCCCAAAATCTGGAAGAAATGACTCGCGTTGCCAAGACTTTGCAAGACAAAAAGCAGGTGCGCTGGGGCTACTTATGGCAGGGACAGCAGTATGAAGGAGCCGCCGCCATGTTTGTCGAAATTCTGCAAGGCTTCGGTGGCTTCTGGGTCAATCCTGATAACTTGGAAGTGGGGCTTGATCGCCCAGAAGCAATTCAAGCAGTGGATTTCCTGAAGGGGACGATCGCCCAGGGCATCTCGCCTCCTGGGGTCACGACCTACATGGAGGAGGACACGCGACGGATTTTTCAGGCAGGTGATGCAGCATTTCTGCGAAGTTGGCCCTACGTTTGGCCGTTGGCAAATGCTGACAACTCCCCGGTCAAAGGCAAAGTTGGCATCATGCCTCTGATGGGGAGTGCTGGTCAGGCAGGCGGATCTTGTTTAGGGGGCTGGGGGCTGGGGATTGCTAAAAGCACGCGGCACGAAAAAGAGGCGCTGCGGGTGCTGCGGTTCCTGTCGAACCTGGAGGCCCAGAAGCAGTTCATTCTAGAGGGCGGCTACGTGCCTAGCGTCCGTCGCCTGTTCAGCGATCGAGCTGTGCTGGCGAAGTATCCGCACTATCCGCAGATTCTCAAGGTGGTAGATAAAGCAGTGCTACGGCCGCCGATCGCCCAGTATGCTCAGGTTTCCGACATCCTGCAACGCTACCTGAGTGCAGCGCTGACCAGCCAGCGCTCTACAGAAGATGCAATGAAGCAGGCGGCGGCAGAGACGCGGCGGGTGGTGGAGGCTGGAAGAAAGAAACAAGCGGGCGAAATGCAAAGCTAAAACTCTAGGACGATCGCTGGTCAGACGTTGACTTTGCGCCTTGCAAAATTTCTGACTTTTTTTATTGTTCTTGGCTAAATTTCGGCTGAAACAAGCTACTCTATCCAGAGACAGAGTTTGAAGTGAGCGGCTTCACTTACACTATTGCTCTAACTTCGCAAGCTAAACGGGAGTAATTGACTTCTGTGGGTCTGGAGAAGCGATCGAACAAAGGTGTGAGAGAAGCAATCTGAGAAACGGTAGGAAGAGCCTGCTATGGACTTTCCGCTTGGACTGTAGACAAATTTGAGTAGGTGAAAGAGGACTCTCTGGGAAACCGCCTTCACTACTTCAGATCCAGGTTTAGACCCTCCCGTAAGAAAAGCTGAAGCAGATTATTGTGCCTCTTCTGAGGCTTTGTAAATGTGCAGATGCAGGACTCCTGTTCAATCAAGCATTAATAGCGATAAACCAGCTTCTTAGTTCGGTTGATCGGACTGTCTACCTGGCTTGGCTGATCAATCATCAGTCTCACCGGTGATCAATCCAACCACTGGTTAATTTCGATCCGGTCTGCGGGTTTAAGAACTTGAAGCAACGTAATACACAATGGTGGCCTACCCGAAGGAGGTGAGCCTTATGGCACCCGGAACATCAACTTATTCTCGACTGATTTGCTTTTTGCAAGAAGACTTGGCCGTCTCTGCCCCGTCCATTGCGATCGCTCTGCGCCACTTGGAGCAAGATCCAGGGCCGCTGCCCATGATTCTGTGGCAGTACGGCTTGGTGACGCTGGAACAGCTAGATCAGATTTACGACTGGCTAGAGCAAGCCTAATCGCCAGTTTTCTTCAGTGGACTTTCTTCAGGAGGATGACCGAATGAATCGATCGTTTCTACATCTATGCAATAACTTGGTGCAGTGGAAATTAGCGCAGCAGAAAAAGCGGGTCTGAATCTTCAGCCCGCTTTTTTATGGAAGGGATGTTTCTGGTGCGAAGCGTACCCCAAAAACTTCGGCAAACGCGATCGCCACCGTTTTTCTCACGTCCGCGACGGTGATTCCAGGCAAAAACTGCTCCAGGCTACCCACCGGACGATCCGGAATTCCACAGGGAACGATGTGCTGGAAGCCAGTCAGGTCAGGGCAAATATTAAGGGCAAAGCCGTGCAGTGTGATCCACCGACTAACTTTGATGCCAATCGCCGCCACTTTTCGGTTCTCCACCCACACCCCAGTTAGCCCAGGAATGCGATCGCCCTTCAGTCCGTGGGTCGCTAATACTTGAATCAGAACTTCTTCTAGCTGTCGCAAATACCAGTGCAGATCTGGCTGATAGTGCTGCAAGTTCAGAATTGGATAGCCTACTAACTGTCCCGGACAGTGGTACGTCACCTCGCCGCCCCGCTCCACCCGCCGCACTTCCACTGCAGAGGTAGCCGGATCAAACTTGAGGAACGCTGGCGTTGCTCCCTGCCCCAGAGTGTAGATCGGCGGATGCTCCAGCAGCAGCAGCACGTCTTCTAGGTTGGGGTCAGCTTTTCGGGCAGCGACCAGCGATCGCTGCCACTCTAAAGCAACGTCGTAGGGTACAAGCCCGCAATTATCTAGGCGACAGATACGGGTCGTCAATTGCTGAGCTTCTGGCGGCGATCCGGTCGCCCAGTTCTCGTGGCTTGATCGCTGGAACAAACTCATCAGAAGATCAAGGGAATTAGGGCTTAAATTTTGTTCAAAACAACAGGGTGATAAATCAAGAATTATCACAGCTTGCAAAACATTCTAAACGGGAAGGTTAGGCAGAATACAAAGTGTTAGGGTGAGATCAGTACCAAACTCCCACGAGAGGAAGCTCTATGAAGCTTGTTATCCAGGGCAAAAACATTGAGATTTCGAGTGCGCTGCGCGAGTATGTCACCCAGAAAATTGAGAAAGCGGTCAGCCACTTTCAGAATCTGACGATCGAGGTAGACGTGACCCTCTCGGTGGCGCGCAATCCTCGCATCAACTCCAAGCAGATTGCTGAAGTCACTATTTACCTGAACGGTGCAGTAGTGCGAGCCGAGGAAAGCAGCGAAAGCCTCTATGCCAGCCTGGATCTGGTAGCAGATAAAGTGTCCCGGAAGCTGCGGAAGTATAAAGAGAAGCGCCAAGCGCAGAGTCAGGCTCCTGTGAAAACAGCCGATGCCCTCAGCGACCAACCGGTGGCTGACTTGCTGCACGATCGGGCTCCAGAATTGCCACCCCAAGTGCTGCGGACGAAGTACTTTGCCATGCCGCCAATGACAGTGCAGGAAGCTTTGGAACAGCTAGAGTTGGTCGACCACGATTTCTATATGTTCCTGAACAGTGAAACGCAGGAAATCAACGTGGTCTACGAGCGCAACCACGGTGGCTATGGCGTGATCCAACCGCGGAAGGGCAACGGACACACCCACCACAACGGCAAGAACGGGAAAGCCAATCAGGATGACCACTCTGCCTCAGAGATCTTCTTTCCAGCGCAGGTCTAGAACTGCGCTCGCTTAGTTCAAGCAACAACAGAAAACTGGATCTCTCCAGACAGAACCAACCCCTCTCAGCTTCCCTTTAGCCAGGAGAAGCTGAGAGGGATCAAATTCAACGCAGCACTACGGAACGTTGGGATTAGCCGCCAGGAGTTTTGGTGGGAAAAGCCGCAGGCTTAATCTGCACCGTGCGAACTTGCCCGTTGCGGCTGACCTCGACTTGAAGCGTGGAACCGATCGAGCTGGCTTCAACCTGAGTTTGCACATCGGAGGCAGTTTGCACAGGCTTACCGTCGATCTTCTGGATAATGTCCCCCTGCTGCACCCCGGCTTGTCCAGCAGGGGAGTTCTCGAACACCTGCACCACCAGCACACCCCGATCTTGATTGACTTTGAAATTGGTGTCGCTGTCCTGGTTTAGCTGCTTCCGTAGGGTCGCCGTCAAATCCACCATTTGCACCCCCAGATAAGGATGCTCTGCTGTGCCCTTTTCAAATAGCTGTTCCGCTATCCGTTGGGCCGTTTCGATCGGAATCGCAAATCCCAGCCCCTGAGCATCTGCTCGAATGGCCGTATTGATGCCGATTACCTCGCCGCGATCGTTGAGCAAGGGCCCACCGGAGTTGCCCGGATTGATAGCTGCATCGGTTTGAATAAAGTTTACCCGCTTGTCAGGAACGCCCACTTGGGAACTGGAGCGATCAGTAGCACTGATGATTCCTGCCGTTACGGTGTTGTCTAAACCTAGAGGATTGCCGATGGCGATCGCCCACTGGCCGGGGTTCAGATTAGTAGACTTGCCCAGCTGCACCGTGGGCAGCCCCGTTGCTTCGATTTTGATTACGGCTACATCCGTTATCGGATCGGCACCCACTACCCGTCCCTCAAAGGTGCGCCCGTCCTTCAGCGTCACTTCCACTACCTGAGTTCCGGCGACGACGTGGGCATTGGTCAGCATTCGCCCATCCTCAGTCAAAATGAAGCCCGATCCGGTTCCCCGTTCCACCCGATCCTTAGACGCTGTGGATTCATCTCCAAAGAAGCGTCGGAAAAACGGGTTTCTGAAAGCATCGGGGGTAGTGGCTACCTTGCGAGAGGCATCAATTCGCACTACGGCGGGCCCCACTTTCTCCACCGCCAAGGCAATGAAGTTCGTGCCACTCGGCGCCCCTGTGGCCGGAGATGGGACTAGGGCAGTTTGGGCGACACGCTGGCTGATGGCGGGAGAACCAGAAGGTTTAGTTCCGGCTCGCTCTGGATTCAGCAAGTGTTGACTTCCTAGAATGCCTGCTCCACTGCCGATCGCCAGAAGCGAAACTCCAATTGCAAGCTGCTTAAACGACAAACCCATAATCCAGCCACTAATGCAGTAACTTTACCCTACTGCAAGTTCTAAGGAATGGGGGAATGAGTTCAGAGCCATACCCCTTGATTGCTCTGACGGGCTATGGAGACGGTCTATGGAGCAGGATTCCAGGTTCCGTGAAAGCTGAGGGGAACGATCGTAGGCAATCCTAAACGGCAGACGGGTTCCTCATCCAGGTGATCGCTGTCGAAGATCCAGACTTCGCTGCGATCGGTGTTGCCATCGAACACAACGGTCAAAATCCAGCCCTGCTCCGGGTTGTCCCGATCGATGACATGAATGGGTTCGCTGGGATAGCGATTCTTGCCCAAGTCTGCCTCAGTGAGGGTTCCAGTTGCAGAATCGAAACGGGCGATCGCGCCGAAGAGTTCTTGCTGCATTTCTACACCTTGGCGGTGCAGGCTC
>DATNQR010000037.1:0-1865 GCA_036703905.1 Thermosynechococcaceae cyanobacterium | reverse complement strand
GTTCGATGAGCAGAAGCGGGTAATCAGCGCCACGATCGGCGATCTCCAGATTGTCAATCTCTACGTTCCCAACGGCTCCAGCGAAGGTAGCGATAAGTACGTTTATAAACTGCGCTGGCTAGAGGTTTTGCGGGAATACCTGGAGACGCTGCTGCAACAGGGAGATCGGCTGCTGGTGTGTGGCGATTTCAATGTGGCCTTGGAGGATCGAGATATTCACGATCCGGTAGGACGAGAAAGGATGGTGATGGCGACGGATCTGGAGCGAGAGGCGTTGCGGAGAGCGGTGTTGGATCTGGGACTGGCGGATGGGTTTCGCAAGTTCAGCTCAGAGGCAGAACAGTTTAGCTGGTGGGACTACCGCTCTGGTGCGTTTCGCCGCAATGCAGGCTGGCGAATTGACCACATCTACCTCACGCCAACTCTATACGAGGTGGCGATCGGCTGCACGATCGATCCATCGCCCCGCAAGCTAAGCCAACCCAGTGACCATACTCCTGTGATCATGGAACTTCCATAATTGTCTATCTACAGCTCAGGAGATTGGGTTTGAAGGGGGTGTGGAGGCATTGCCCCCAGCTAGGGGTTCCACCCCTGCATCCCGTCCTAACCTGTGAGGCTGTGGATACAAGCTGAACTTTAGGTAGGTGTAAATTCCATGAAATTTGTTGTTAGGTTGGAGAAAGTTCAAGCCTGCTAGAGAATCCTACTCAATCACCCTCACTGAACCTTTTATGTTCTTAGTCACTGGAGCTACCGGAGGATTGGGTCGTCGCATTGTGCGGCTGCTGCGACAACACGAAAAGCCCGTGCGATCGCTGGTGCGGCTCACCGCTCAATACAGCGAATTAGAGCATCGCGGCTCCGAAATTTGCGTTGGCGACCTGCTGCGGGAGCGGGATATTCAGAAGGCCGTTACCGGAGTGCGGTATGTGATCAGCGCCCACGGTTCCAGTGAGGCCGGTGGCACGGCAGAAGCTCTGGACTATCAAGCCAACATCGACCTGATCGATCAGGCAAAGGCGGCCGGCGTGGAGCAGTTTGTCTTTATCTCGGTGTTGGGGGTCGATCGCGGCTACGAAGATGCGCCCGTGTTCAAGGCTAAGGCTGCTGTCGAGAAGTATTTGCAATCCAGTGGCTTGAACTACACAATTCTGCGACCGTCAGGCTTTGCGTCTAACTTACTTTCCCTAGCTGAGCAGTTTCGGCGGACGGGGGTGTATCTGCTGCTGGGCGATCCGCTCAACCGCACATCGATCGTCAGCACCGACGACCTGGCCCAGATTGCGATCGCATCAGTGGAAACAGCAGGAGCACGAAATCAAGTTCTGGCAGTGGGCGGGCCGGAGATCCTCAAGCGCGAGGATGTGCCCCACATCTTCGGACGGATTTTCGGACGTGAACCCGTGATTATCAATCCGCCCCTACTGGCTGTGGACGGACTGCGCGGCGCAATTGGGTTGTTCAATCCCAGCTTGCGATCGAATTTGGGCACACTGCGAACGCTGCTGGCTAACGAGTTTTTCTGCACTTCGATCGAAACTGAGCGTCTGGAATCGCTGTTCAACCTGAAACTGGAGAGCCTGGAAATCTTTCTGCGGCGCTATTTAGGGGTTTAGTCACAGGGTAAAGGCGTTAGGGATGTAGTGGTGCAGCGTCAGGTGATGATCGAGCTGGTGATCGGGCTGGTGATTGGACTGAAGCGATCGCCGTATCCCTCGATAGCTCACCAACGCTACATCAAAGCGGCACGGTAATTCTGCCCAAGCGGGATGCTCTCCTAGAAACAGTTGAGCCGTTTTCCACAGCTTTGCTTGCTTTTGAGGAGTGACTGCCAATGCGCCATCAGCGTCCCAATTGCCCTG
>DATNQR010000036.1:0-2038 GCA_036703905.1 Thermosynechococcaceae cyanobacterium | reverse complement strand
GTGATCGGAAACATCAGTGTAGAGAATTTGATAGACAATCACTAAACCGACGATGAAGCCGATCGCCGTACCTAAACTGAAGATAAACCCGATCGGCGTGGTGTTCGCCCAGTAATTTTTTTCAAACTCGACAAATTCTGCTAGCGTCATAACCTTCACGTCATCCGGTAAACTGGCTTGCAACTTTGCTGCCATCTGTTGAGGAGCAACCCCACTCTTAAGCTTCACCAATCCGACACTGACTTCTGAGATGCTCCGATTTGGAAATAGCCGTAGGAACGTGAGGTCACTGACAATAGCGTTGGATTCTCCGGCGAAGGAGGCTCCCAAGGTGAATAAGCCTTCGACTGTCACTTGACGTCTTTGCACTTCAGTCGTGAGGGTTTTGCCCTGCTCTAAAGCTGCCAGCGTTGCGGCGTAATCGCCTTCGGAGCTGCGATCGAAAAGAATAGTGTCCGTTAGCTTGATTTTCTGGAGATTTTCCTCCACTCCAGGCAGTTTTAAAACTGACTTAGCAGGATTAAACCCAAAAAACAAAATTTCTGTCTCGCGACGATTTTCGGGATTTTTCCAGTTCAACCGATCAGTGTACAGTGTTTCTGCCGATGCCACACCCTCAAAGCTTATGGCTTGATACAAGCGGCGGCGCGGAAAACTTCCCATATTGGAAATGTTTTGAGCCTGGGGACTCATTAAGATCAAGTCTGCCTTCAGGCTGCGGTGCAGGAGAGTGTTGCTGTCATAGAGCGCCGCTTGAAACCCTAATTGCATAAACATGAGAAAATCGGCAAAGCCAATCCCGGCAATCGCCACGAGAAGACGGCTGCGTTCTCGACTCAACTGCAACCACGCTAGGGGAATTCCGCGTTTGATCATTCACCTCTCCTGTAAGTTACTAAAGGGTGATCGCAACTCGGATTCGCTGATTGGTGAGACCGCTCACCTTTTGACTGGACGCAGCATCCAAGCGAATCTTAACCTCGACAATCCGGGCATCAGCGTCAGTGGTGGGATTCGTATCGAAAACATTTTGCTGACGAACCTGCCACCCAATGTGATCGACAGTGCCCCGGAGTTCTTCGGCAACAGCATCACTGGTAATGGTTGTCGTTTGCCCTAGCCGCACTTTGCCAATATCGGTTTCGTACACTTCGGCGATCGCATACATCTGGTTGGTTTGTCCCAGCTCGACAATTCCCTGATCGCCAATCCTTTCTCCGGAACGAGTGTGGAGCTGTAAAATCCGACCCGCCTTGGGAGCGCGGATGTATGCCAAATCTAGGTCTGCCTGAATCCGATCAACAGTGGTGAGCGCCCCATCCACCTCTGCCTGTGCTGTTGCTACATCAGTTGGGCGCACTTCCGCTGTCTGAGCTACTATGGCTTGGCTTTCCTGGATTTGGGTTTGCAGTGTCTGGGTGGTGCGAGCCAGATTCGCTTTTGCCTCATTCAACTGTTCCTGAGCCGTTTTGAACGCTAGAGATCGCTTATCCAAATCTGAGGCAGAAATTGCCCCGTTTTGATAAAGCATCTGATAACGGCGGTATTCTGCCTGAGCATTTTGCAATTCGGCTTCCAGACGGGTAATAGTCGCCTGTTGCATTATCGTCTCACCACTTAGTTCTGCTTCTAAATTGGCAACCTTTGCTTGACGAGCTGCGATCGCCCGTTGACTTTGACCCGCTTTTACCTGAGCAAGACGTGCTTTGGCGATGCTTACCTGTTTTTGGGCTTCCCTCAAGGTTGCTTGCAGACGATCGCGTGAATCCATAATGGCAATCACTTGTCCAGCTTCCACCTGGCTTCCCTCTTCGACCAGCAGTTGCGCCACTCGGTCACTGCCATTCGGGCTAGAAGAAGCAGAAATTTTGATAACCTCCCCTTGGGGTTCAAGTCGTCCCAAGGCAGTAACCGTTCTCGGTATCTGTGGGCTATGGAGCGAAGTTGGGGTTGCCGGATTGGTCTTGGGCTGACGGAGCAGATAAGCCGCCCCTGCTCCAGTCATCAATAATGAAGCAAGCCCCAGAATGATGAGCCA
>DATNQR010000035.1:0-3114 GCA_036703905.1 Thermosynechococcaceae cyanobacterium | reverse complement strand
GGAGAGATTGCTTCGTCACTTCCAGCCCAGCCTGGCGAAGGGTTGCTGCCAGATCAGAGCGAATTAAAGTCCAGGCCGTTTCAGTTTCGAATAGCAGCAGAAACAACGACAAGCCTGGGATGAAAAGTGGGTTAGTGGGCTGATGAAAATCCACCAGCGTTAGGTAGCCTCCGGGCTTCAGAACTCGCTGCACTTGGCGGAGAATTTGCTGGAGTTGGGCCGGCTCCATCTCATGCAAAGCGACGCTAACGTGGACGAAATCGAACTGGTTCTCTGGGAGGGGTATCTCCTCAGCAAACGCTTCCACGTAGTTCGCTTGAGGCACGTTCTGCCGGGCCCGTTGCAGCGATCGCGGCGACGCATCCAGTCCCGTGACGTGGCGCGATCTCTGCACCAAAAATCTCGTCGTTTGCCCACTACCGCAGCACAGATCCAGCACTTTTGAATCTGGTGTGATTTCCAACCCTTCCAGCGCCAATTGCCGGAATCGTGCTTCGCCCCCAACGCTCAGAGCCGCCAGTCGAGAGAAGCCGTCGTAAAGCCATTGGTATCGATAACTCCAGTCGCGCAGAATAGTGGCCATAGCTAGGGTGGGAGGTAAGGTAATGGAGAGGTAGAGCGATCGGGTGAAAGGGAGAGGGATGGGATCGATTCCAGTCTGAGCTTTTCTTGTTCATCCACGCCACTTAGAACTCATCGCACCCTTAAAATTCAAACCGTTGTGCTGACCGGGAAAGAGCTTGGGCAAAGGGCGATCGAGCTTAAATCAATGCATCGGCTCGTTGAGGGAGCGATCGACAAGGTTTAGTAAGTTGCGGACTGGAACCTATGACCAGCCGCTCTTCCCATTCCCCTCCCACTTCACTTTCCCCTACGCCAGGGCGGAAAATCTCGTTCACCCCTCAGTAGTTCATTTCTGACTATTAACATATGGGTGAGTCAGACTAAACTAGAGAGAATTCACGGCAGGCAAGCAGACAGCACCATGTCTTTTCAAATAGATCGCGGACTATTTCGGTTAGATTTCATTGATCACCATGCCATTCTGGGAATCTCCGTCGATGCTGACCCCAAGGACATTCGCAAGCGCTATTTGAAAATTGCCCGCCGTTTGCACCCAGATAGTTTTTCATCTGATAGCGAAACTGATAAGCAGTACGCTAGCCAACTCCTGTCCAAACTGGTGAATCCCGCTTGGGAGAAGCTTTCTCAGGAGAAGGAGCGATCGGAGTACATCCTCCTACTCAAGCTTAAAGGGCAGCAGGCTGCACGGCAGCAGCAGGAAATTTCTAGTCAACTGGGGAACCTGTCCAAGCAGCTTTCGACCGCCAATAATCCTGATCACTTCTATACTGCCTCCCTCAAGGATCTGTCCAGTAAGCAGTATGACCAGCTCGATCAGGTATTGGAAATCACCGCTCAGGTGAGCGAATTGAATCTGGTCTACCTGATGCGGAAGGAAGAAAACGGAACCCAAGGTTTCAACGAGCCGAAGCGAGCGATCTACACAGGCAGTAATATTCCCGATTCCTCTCAGTCTTCTGGCGGAATGCCCCAGGATCGACCATCTACCCCCGCTGCTCCGCCGCCCGAAACCATCACCGATCAGTACTACCGCCGTGCCAAAGGTTACGCCGACAAAAACAACTTTGCCCAGGCTACCCTGGAGCTGCGGGAAGCCCTCAAGCTTGAGCCGAGCAGTGCCCGTTGCCATAGCTTAATGGGGCTGATTTATCTTCGCCAGCGTCAGAACACGATGGCGAAAGTTCACTTCAATCAAGCCCTCAAGTTCAATCCCAAAGACGAGACGGCCTTGGAGGGAATGCAGAGGCTCGAACAGAGCGGCAGCGCCGCTACGGGTAAAGCAACCTCTGCGAAAACTCCACCGCCAAAAACTCCACCCAAGTCTGGCAAGCCCAACGAAAACGGGGGTGGTCTCTTTGGTCTTTTTGGTGGTAAGAAAAAGTAATGGTGTATCAATCTCCCGCCGGAGCCAGAGATCTACTGCCTCTAGAGGTGGCTCAGAAGGGTTGGATCGAAGAACGACTCCAGCAAGTGTTCTATCGCTGGGGCTACCACCGCATCATCACTTCAACCCTGGAACGGTTGGATACGCTGATGGCGGGGGGCGCGATCGACCGTTCTTCGGTGCTTCAGCTTCAAGATCTCCAGGATGAGGATTTGGGCCTGCGCCCGGAACTGACGGCTTCGATCGCCCGGGCCGCGGCCACTCGTTTGGTGGGTGCAGCCCATCCCCTGCGCCTTTGCTACACCGCCAACGTCTTCCGCCGCGCCAAAGAAAACGACCACACTCGCCAGCAAGAGTTCCACCAGGCTGGTGTGGAACTTTTGGGCACAGGCGGCTTGCTGGCGGATGTGGAAGCGATGTTGCTGCTGCTGGATTGCCTTAAGAATTTGGGTCTGAGCCAGGGATCGATCGTCCTAGGGGAAGCCGGACTGACACGATCGCTGCTGGCTGCTTTTCCCCTGGCAGTGCGGGACAAGGTGCGCCGAGCCATCGCACACCTCGATCGCATTACCCTGGAGAGCCTACCCGCTCCTCTGCGAGAGCAAGCCCTGCTGCTGCTGGATCTGCGCGGCAATCCTGCCGACGTACTGCAACGAGTTGCCCATCTCAAGCTCGATGCCTACCAGCATCGATCGCTCAACAACCTCAAATCCCTCGTTGATCTGCTCCAGTCCCATTTTTCTACCTCCTCCCGCCTCATTCTTGACCTTAGCCTCATCCGCACTTTCGATTACTACACCGGAATCGTTTTTGAGGTGATCAGCACAGGCGATGACAGTGGGCAGCAAGTTTTGGCTCAAGGTGGGCGCTACGACCAGCTTCTGGGACTCTATCATCCGCAAGGTCAGAGCGTTCCGGGAATTGGCTTCTCCTTTGAGATCGAGCAACTGCACCGCGCTCTATTGACCACGGGACAACTGCCACAGAAGACGCGCTCCAGCGATCGCCTGGTTGTGCCGGAAAATCCCCAAGCCTACACTGCTGCTCTGTCCTATGCCCAAACCCTGCGGGATGAAGACGATCGTGCCCGTGTTGAGCTGGACTTGGGCGGTCGCACTCCTGCCGAAATTCAGGACTATGCCCGT
>DATNQR010000034.1:0-1890 GCA_036703905.1 Thermosynechococcaceae cyanobacterium | reverse complement strand
AAACGCTGGAGTATGATGTTCTTAGGATGCACATCGCAATGAATCAAACCTTCACTATGTACTGCTTGCAATGCCTCTGCGAGTTTTTCAAAACATAGAAGTGCTTCGTCTTCAGACAAACAGCCCTGGCGCTTAACTAGCGCGCTCAATGTTTCTCCTGCCGCATATTCCATCACCAAGCAGGGCACTCCAGCTTCCTGGAAAAACTCAAGCACTCCAACCACGTTGGGGTGGGATATTTTTGCTAACCGTTGTCCTTCTAGCTGAAACCGCTTAATAAACTTCTCGTACTCCAGATCATCCTGAAGAGTTCTGTTCGGCGTTTTAATCACCACCTCCCTCAGCGGAGTTCTGATAGGCAGCTCTTCAGCCATGTATGTCAGCCCAACGTTAATGTCGATTTGCCTCTTAATAGTAAGAAGCTCTTCAGCTAGATAAGTCAGCCCAAACCCACCGCCGCCAACTTGCCGCTTGATCCTGTACTTGCCTGCATGGAGCAATTGTCCTTCTACCCAGTTCATGATCCAATTCCATCAGAGTTCGTAGCAGTCATCAATCGGCGGTGGGCACTTGAAATGCTCTACTTTGGAGTCGTCTTTGCGGTTGGGGTTGTTTGGGGGGTAGGCTGCGATTCAGATTTGAGCCAAGACAGCAAACCCGGAAGTCCTACAAAAAGCGTTGCTACCACTCCCAGAAATGCAATTCCCGCTCCCAGAAATGTACCGATCGCCTGCCACTTCACCCAGTCCTTCTCAGGCTTCGGTGGCGGCGGGAGTGTTTGCTGTTCCAGCATCTTCAGCCAATCCTGCACAGACTGAGGACGGTTTGCTGCTTCCAGTTCCATTCCCGCCAAAATCGCTTTAGTCGTTTTCCCTGAAATCTCCGAGTTCTTCACCTGCGGCGACTCTAGCGGATCACGACGAGGTGGTTTGTTATCCAGCGCAATCCTACGATCGCCCGCACTCACCGGAACCTTTCCCGTCAGCAACTCATACAGCGTTGCCGCCAGTGAATACACATCCGTATAGGGCCCAACTTTCCGACCCCGACCATAGAGTTCGATCGGCGAAAATCCATCCATCAACTCAGTTTTCCGTGTCCGAGTCAACTCAGTATCACAGTCCAGTGCCAAGCCAAAATCCGCCAGCACCGCCTCGGCTTTGTCCTCTCGAATTCTCAGAAAGATATTTGCCGGGCGCACATCCCGATGCACCAGGTCTTGAGAATGGACGATCGTCAACGCCTCACCAATTTGCTGAATATACTCCAGCGCCTTCGCCTCAGAGAGAATCCGTTGTCCGCGATCAGCCAAACTATTCCCGTCTAAATACTCCATCGGTAGACAAGTCATCGTTCCTTCCTTAAACGGATGCTTCATCTTCACAATATGGGTTCCGCCACACATCGCCAGCTTCACCGCCTCCTGCCAAAACATCGTCTCCAGCCGATCGCGCTCCTCCTGACTCAGAGCCGCCAAAACATCTGGATTCAAGATCTTGATCACCCACCGTTCACCATCCGATCGTCGTACCAGATATGTGACGGCAAAGCGGCCGCGGCCCAACTCTCGCTCGACTGTATATCTTCCCTTGTCTAACGTCTGCCCTGGAACCTGCCACGCCATCTGACTACCACAACGAGGGTTGCCCTTATTCTACCCACGCCAGTTTAGATACAAACGGGGCAACCTGTGTTGCAGCACTACCTAAACGGAGCGTAAATGCTTTGCTCGCTGTTCTAACAGATTTGTTCGACTGCGCTATTACTCACAATTTTTCAAACCTTCAATATCTGCCGCTACAATTTTCTCTAGGTTTCGCGTAATTTTCCCAATGTCCCAATTCCACCAAGCAATTTCAAGCAATTCTTGGATCACGCCATCTTCAAAGC
>DATNQR010000033.1:0-5245 GCA_036703905.1 Thermosynechococcaceae cyanobacterium | reverse complement strand
TCCACCAGTCCTAGCTCGTCAATCACTCCCGCTATCAGACCCAAGTGGTCTAAGTTCTCGATCTGCAAGCTGCAACCCCGATTGCTTCTACCCCTTATCCTTAGCTCTTTTGCTATTCTTTGTCTACCTGCGGAATGTCGGATCTAGGGGAACCGGAGGAACATCTGGACGACGCACATCTGCTCCTGCAATTAGCGAAAAGCAAAGCCGAATGTCTTCTAAAGATCGCGCAAAACATCCAACGGTCATCATCTGTCGAATACACAAGGGTAGACCCGGAACTTCAGGAATCATGCCTGCGGTGGAAATGCGGCGATCGGTGGATTTAAGTCCATAAACACCACAAAAGTGAGCCGGTTGACGCACAGACCCGCCAAAATCATTTCCTAGATCGAGGGGTGAAAGACCTGCTGCGATCGCGGCAGCACTTCCCCCTGAACTTCCTCCAGGCGTGTAGGCTAAATTCCAAGGATTATTGACTGGTGGAAACAGAGAATTAATACTCTGGTAATCGGCTGCGAGTTCGGCTGCGTTGGTTTTTCCCAGGATGATTGCTCCTGCTGCTCTCAGTCTGGCAACGACTGTGGCATCCTGCTGGGGGATGTAATCTCTGAGGGGAATATAGCCTGCAGTTGTGCGGAGTCCAGCCGTTTCAAAAATGTCTTTGATTGTGACCGGAACTCCATGGAAAGATTTCAACTTTTCCATCGAAAACTTCTGCTAATACCTGGGCAACGTGTAGCAGGTTGTTTGCCGGAATTGAAATGTGGTGAATCATCATATAGCGGTTACTGATCTAGTGCGGTACAAATAACAGGCTGAAACCCTTGCTCTGTCTGTCTAGCGTGTACTGCATGTTGGGAGGAAACGCTATAATGGTTTCTCCTTACAGAAATATTGATACATATCGTTGAGCGACTCGATGTTTATAAGTTGCTAGATAATCCTCTATAACTTCGATCGCTTGCTGGATCCCATTCTCTGCTCGAATCACTGCCCCAATTGCCTTTGCCTGTTTTTGCATTATTGAATCAGTCACCGCAGTTGTTACGGCTGCTGCCAAACGGTCTACCGTTAACTCGGCTTTGGAAATGGGAGACGGACTCGTGCCCAATTTCATGACGCGATCACCCCAAAACGGCTGATCACCAAAAAAGGGTATAACAACAGACGGTACTCCCGCTCTGAGCGCAGCGGCTGTCGTTCCGGCTCCACCATGATGGACGATCGCTGCCATTTGAGGAAACAACCAATCATGGGGAACGGAAGACAGAAGAAACACATCATCCGACAGTTCGGTTTGAGTAATCCCTCCCCAGCCTGTGAGCAAAATTCCCCGTTGTCCCGTTTGTTGGAGAGCGTCCAGAATCATTTGAGTGAATTGTGCTGCATCTGCCGCACTCATGCTTCCGAAACCGACATAAACAGGGGGTGATCCTGCTGACAGAAAATCCAGAAGTTCCTGGGAAGGTTGCCAATCTGATATCTGATTGAGAAACCAGTATCCAGTGACCTGTATGCGATCGCTCCAATTGGCTGGTCTAGACACAACCGAGGGACTATAACCGTAAAGAGCAGGGGTTGGTAAACGATCAAGTCTGCGATAAAGGGTTCCGAAGGGAATGGGCGGAAGATATAGCTGTTGGCGAAACTCATTCAACGGTTGCCTGAAGATTAATCCAAACCCTTCCATTAACAGTGGGTAACTCAGTCGATTGAGAATTCCACCTAAATGCAATGTAGGAGGTAGCGAAGGGTAAGGGAAATCTGGATTGGAACTCTGAGGCATTAAGGAAGCAAAGAAAGCAGGAATTCCTAATGCTTCAGCGATGTCATAGCCCCAAACTGCCGTAGCGGTGAAGATGATGGCATCACTATCCTGACAAGCTACCCAAGAATCAGCGATCGCCTGAGCAACCAACGGCTGCACCATTTTGGCGTATTGCTTGATCAACAAAATTGGATTCTGGCTCTTCAGCATGTTTTGTCCAGCCTCACTTGCCAACATGGCTTGGACATCTCCTGCGATCGCAGCAAACTCTAGTCCATACTGTTGCGCCATCTCTTGAAACGTGTCGTGAGTAGCAAGCTTAACTTGATATCCAGCCTGCTTGAGTCCTTGTCCAAGGGCAATGAAGGGTTGAATATCTCCCCTCGATCCGGTTGTCAAAATCGTAATTCTCATAACCTAGTCCTCAATCAGAATGTTCAATCGCCTGCTTGAGATTCTCAAGGCAAATGCTTTGGGCAATTTGAAAGAAATGCTTGACTATTGCCAGAAAAACAACATAGGCAAGGAAGTGTTGCATTTCAAATTCAAACTGCCAGGTAATATGTGTCTTGGAACCAATCGCCTGATATAACCACTGACCAGAGGCAGAACGTACCAACCATGCGAATGGCGGTTTGAATCCGTGCAGTAATTTGTAAGCTTGCAGTGTGGGACGTTGAAGAGAAACAATTCGCTCTGTAATGCTGGAGCCATCACTGTTCTGCACAATACGTGTACTGCCTTCGTGCAGTGGCAGCCTATCAGTTGTAGTTGCACTGAGGATGGCAGGAATTGCTTCATAACCCGTAAAGAACTTGGGTAGGTTTTGACAGTCGATCGAACAATCAAACACTTGCTCGATGGGTGCGTTAATGAATATTTGCACACTGGTTCGGATGAGCATTCTACACCTCCTCACTTTGGCACCGAATCTTTCACCGAAGCTGCAAGCCATACTTGGCAAAGATTTCCTGTAGAACCGTGAGATCAGGTGGCAGGCTAGTCATTCTTTCGCCAACTTCTCGATAAAATTCTGCGGCAGCAGCAGGTGAAACGATGATCAAAACACGAGCGATCGCAGAAAGCACTTTAAAGGTATGCACTGCATTTGCCGGAATGTGGCTCACTGCACCCGCCGTAATGACGTGCTGACGATTGCCCAACGTGATTTCGAGTTCACCCTCCAGAATGTAAAACGTCTCCTCCCACGGATGGCTATGGAGCGGTGGCTCTCCATGCGCCGCATCGATCATCTCAAACACAGCATACCGACCGTCTGTATCGTTTCCATCCAGCTTCCATACGAGTGTATGCGTCAACATGGAATGCCTTTCACCTTCACCCGATGCAAGGATTTTGGGTTTGGCGTGCTGTACTGCTGTCGTCATCATGTTTCTCCAAAAAAACAAATGGTTACTAGGGGTTAAGCGTTTATCGAACCATACCGTTCGGTTCGATAGCTGAATACTAGACTGAGCGGTTCGGTTATCAACTCACCCGATCGGGTGGTCTTTAGACCGTACTGTACAGTACGATAGATGGGTTGATTCAGGTCGCACCATGCCTAAGGAAGCTAAGCAAACTGCCAAGGCAGAGCAAATTTTGCAAGGAGCCATGCAAGAGTTTCTGCGGGATGGCTACGCCGCGACCAGCATGGCTCGGATTGCAGCAACCGCGGGAGTATCGAAGGAAACGCTTTACACCTACTTCGAGAGTAAGGAAAAGCTCTTCGCGGCGATCGTTCAATACACCGCTGAGCAGCATCTCCAGCAGGTGTTTGCCTCAGAGCCATTGCCACCTGATCCGGTAGAACAACTGCGAATGCTAGCAGCGAAGAGCGTTACTCCTGAAAATCTTGACCCCATGCGAATGAACTTTTATCGGTTGATTGTGGGTGAATCGGGGCGATTTCCTGACCTGGCTCGGTTCTATGTTGAGCATTTTGAAAAACCGGGCTTAGAGGTTTCAGCGAATCTTCTACAAGCAACTCCTCAGCTCCGCAGTTCAGACCCGCAAGCCGTTGCCTGGATTATTTCTGGAACGTTGAGCCATTACTATCAAATGATGGAAATGCTGCAAGGCAAAGATATTCTGGATATGACCTTCGATCGCCTGGTAGAAGCCCTGATTGAGTTACTGTTCGGCGATCGCTGATCGCATCTTTGCTGATTCATATCAAGATTGCATTCCTATGGGGCATTCCTCAAACTGTGGGAGCGCATTCTCTATCTCATACCAGAGTGCTTTAGATTTCACAAAAATGTGTTCGCGTGGACGTACACCCAGATCACCATCGACGTACCAGCGATCGCAACCCTCATCAGACTTGGTGCGAAGTTGGGCGATCGTGTTTCTGTTTAGTAGAACGAACCACTGTCTTGGTTAGTCGCTTGGAAAAGGTGGGGCGATCCTTTACCGCCATCTCACAGAAGAAACGGCTCAAAAGGCAACACTATAAACTGGAGAATGCGTCAGGATCCTTTCCAGTAACGCCCCAATTCGAGCAATTGCTTTAAGCACAGATCGTTATATCCCGGCACTGGCGAGGATATAACGATCGACAGAACTTGCCAGTATCAATAGCTCAAGCGTTGACGGTTCAATGTTGCTCACCCTAGCTGGATATTCAAACTCTACCTAACGCTGTAACGCAGAAATTCCAACAATTTACTCTTGCAATCATGTATAGTACATTTGAACCAAACGTTTCGTAAGAATACGGATGACACACCTCAGCCGAAAACGTTACGAAGGCGTTGGGACATTGCATGAGTTTGACGGGGAGTTTCTATGCCTGCCCAATGGACAGCAGATCAGATCTTAGCGCTGGCGCCCGATGCAGCTTCTGCAAAAAATGGGCGTGGGTTGGCAACCCGTCAGAAATGGGGTTCTTTGGGTCAGCAGCAGTCCGTGATTTGGGGTGAGTGTCAAGGAAGTGGCAAAAATCCCTATCAGGCACAGATTGATCTGAGTGAACCGGCATTTCGTTGTAGTTGTCCCAGCCGTAAGTTTCCCTGCAAGCATGGGTTGGGACTGTTCTTGTTGCTAGCAGAGCAACCGGGGGAGATGGTTGAGACAGATCCCCCTACTTGGGTGGCAGAATGGTTAGCCAGCCGGTCGCAGCGATCGGAGAAACAAGCAGAGAAGCAGGCGAAACGGCAGGAACAGGCAGCCGATCCGATCGCCCAAGCCAAGCGGGCAGCAGAACGACAGCGTAAGGTGAGTGCAGGCATTCAAGAATTGCGCTTATGGTTAGACGATCGAGTCCGGCAGGGATTGGCAACACTGCCGCAGGAGTCCTATCAGGTGTGGGATACGATCGCTGCCCGCATGGTTGATGCTCAGGCTCCCGGTCTGGCACGACAGTTACGAGAACTGGCTGGAATCATTCACACGGGTGCAGATTGGAGCCATCGAGTGCTGGAGCGATTGGGTCGGCTATACCTGCTCATCGAAGGCTTCGAGCGGATTGAA
>DATNQR010000032.1:0-2848 GCA_036703905.1 Thermosynechococcaceae cyanobacterium | reverse complement strand
CAGTATACTAGCTTGTAATTGTACAAATCGAACTGGTATAGGCGTATAGTGAAACATGGAAGTGCTGGATTACCGCCAGGGCCAACGGGAGGAGCGCGATCGACTGCTATTCGCTGAGTAACCCACTCCGGCGTAACCAACCCTCAAGAGTTCCGCGATCTCATGTTCGGTGTGGTCGGTTTGTACTGGGCAGACTGATGCTCCTGACCGACGCTGCCTTATGAAATTAGGGATGTTCCAGCAAGCTTGCGATCGCCTGCACCAACGCCTCTGGTTGGATTGGTTTAGTGATGTGCTTTTGAAAGCCAGCCTGGAGCGCTCGTTGCTGATCAATCTCTGCGGCATAGGCAGTCAGGGCGATCGCTGGAAGCCGAGCTTCGCTGAACGCTGGCATTGCGCCGCCTAGGTCTAAAGATCGTGGATTGCTCCGGGATGCCTCGCGGGTACGAATTTGCTGGAGCAGCATGTAACCATCTAGTCCGGGCATCCCAATGTCACTCACTAACACATCGGGACTCAACTGTTCTAAGACCTGTAATGCTTCTGCTCCAGAAGCAACGGCAGTCACGGTTGCCCCACTTTGTTCCAAGAGGAACGCCCCAAACTCACGGCTATCGGGTTCATCATCGACCAACAGAATTTGAACGTTTGCTAACGGCACGTCTGCGTCTGTTTGATGGTCATCGGTTGTCCCAAGCGGGATCGCTGCTGTCTGGTGCATGGTGGGCAATTGCACCGTGAAAGTTGCGCCTTTGCCTTCACCCAGACTTTCTGCCCGCACTGTGCCACCGTGCATTTCCACAATTTGGCGGACGATCGCCAGTCCCAGTCCCAACCCGCCAAAGCTACGCGTGGTTGAGCCATCTTCTTGCCGAAAATACTCAAACATATGAGGCAAGAATAGTGGACTAATGCCCTTGCCCGTGTCTGTGACTCGAAGTTGAGCTAATTGCCCGGTCTGCCGCAGTTCAACAGTCACTTGTCCGTCTTCAGGTGTGAACTTGACAGCATTAGTGAGCAAATTCCACACCACCTGCTGCAAACGGGCGGCATCGCCATTGATGGGTGCGATGCCATCCTCCAGGTCAAGTAGGACAGCAATCCGCTTGGACTCGGCTGCTAGTCGTACCGTTTCAAGGGCGGCAGAAACCACGGAGGCTAAGTTGCAGGGAGCTGCGGTCAGCGAGAGTTTGCCCTGCATGATGCGGGAGATATCGAGTAAGTCCTCGATCAGTTGGGATTGCAGTTTAGCGTTGCGGTTGATCGTCTGTAACGCTGTCGCTTGACGGGCTTCGTCCAGTTTTCCCTGTTGCAGTAAGTGAGTCCAGCCGAGAATTGGATTGAGGGGCGATCGCAGTTCATGGGACAGCACCGCCAAGAACTCGTCTTTAATCCGATTTGCCCGCTCCGCTTCTTCACGAGCGGCTTGTTCACGGAACAAGAGATGTTCTCGTTCGGCAACGGTCTGCCGTTGCTCAATCAAGTCAGCCGCTTGACGAGCGAGTAGATCGAGAAACCGGAGTTCACGCTCGCTGGGTCGGTGACGATTGTGCCAGTGAGTGGAAACCATGCCGATCAGTTTGCTCGAACGGGTAATGAGTGGGGTGGACTGCCCAGAGAGATAGCCTGCCTCCTTATGCAGTTGCATGGAGCCGTCGGGGTCTTCGCTTTGAGGCACATCGAAATCAATGAAGCGACGGTCGCCATTTTTGAAGGCAACACCGCAGGAGGTCTGAGAACTGACATTCACCCGATAGAAATGCTCGGTCATGGTTCGCTCGAAGCCTTGGGTAGCGAGCAGCACCAGATCTTGCGTATCCGCGTCGAGGATTTGCACCGTTCCGGCATCGGCTTGGGTAAGGGAGATCGCGGCTGATAGAACCTCCTGGTACAAGGTTTGAATGTCGCCTTCGATGACGAGTCGTGTCCCCAGTTCGCGGAGGCGCTGCGTATCCTGTAGGTCTGCCGCGACCACTGCTTCGGCTCGGGCCCGATCCACTGCTGCCCAAGTGCGCTCGGCGACTTCTGCTGCCAGTACCACCTCGTCGGGTGTCCAGGCTCGTGATCCGGCTGAGTGAACTGCCAAACCCGCAACGAACTTACCCTCCTTGATGAGCGGGATGCCGATGTAGGCTCCAATCTGGAGCGCGGCGTAGACGGCTTTCTGCTCTGGGGACAGGCTGGGATCAACTTCCACACTAGATGCAGATACAGGGCGACCCGTGCGGTAGGCAGCCAGCAACTTTGACCCAAACGAATCGATGGGGTAGCGTCCGGCGAGGGCAGTGGCTCCCTTGACGTAATCGCGTTCCACCACGTAATCAGCGCCGCGAACCTCAAAGTACGCCACGCGGTTTGCACCGAGATGCTGTCCCAGTATCCGGCTGGCGGTGGACTGAATCTCCACGGGGCTAGCAAGCGGGCGCAGTGCGTCGGTGAGGGAGACGCGGAACGCATCCATTGCCGCAGCTCGCCGCGAAATTTCCTCTGCCCGTTTGCGAACAACTTCGTTGCGCTTTGCTTCGCTAATGTCTTTGAACACGATCGCCACTTTCCGTGCCTCTGGCTCCCCGGTGCGGCAGGCATAGACATCGAACCAACGGTTCAGGGTAGCAGAGCCATCTTCAAACCGAACTGATTCCCCTGTCAGCACCACTTGACCGTAAACCTCAATCCAGTGATCCTCTAGATTCAACTGACGCGCGGTTTTACCGATGACTTGCTGAAGCCCAGTTTGGTGCTTAAACGTGGGGTTGACTTCTAAAAAGCGGTAATCGATCGGCGTATCGTTAGCATCTAGCAAAACTTCCACTACACAAAAGCCTTCATCGATCGACTCAAACAACGT
>DATNQR010000031.1:0-7624 GCA_036703905.1 Thermosynechococcaceae cyanobacterium | reverse complement strand
AAACATCTGGGCGGGGCGCGAAATTGTGCCGGAACTGGTCGGCCAGCTCCAGCCGCAACAGGTCGCCGATCGTGTCCTGGACTTCCTTTCCCATCCCGAAAAGCTCCAGCAGATGCAGGCAGATCTGCGATCAGTGCGGGGGGAACCCGGAGCCGCCGCAAAACTCGTCCAACTGGTTTGTGAGGAGTTACTTTATGAGAAATTAGGATCTGAGCCACGACGATCGCCGGGAGACAAATGAACGTTGAAGTCTGCGTCCAGGATGGTGAGGAAGATGAGCCAAGCGATCGCTCCACCAGTTTGGTTTCGATAGCGCCAGAAACCTGGGAAGTGTGGTTTCAGCAGTGGCTTGAAGCGCTCCAGCCGCAGCTATCCCCGATCGAGTCCTACGAGTTGAGTCTGCGACTGACGGACGATCGGGAAATCCAGTCCCTCAACGCTCAGTATCGCCAACAAGACAAGCCAACAGACGTACTGGCTTTTGCAGCGTTGGAGGCGGAGTATCCCTACCCAGACGAAACCGAATCTCTGCCACTCTACTTAGGGGATATTGCGATTTCTCTAGACACTGCCCAGCAGCAAGCGGGCAGTCAGGGACACACGCTGGAAATTGAGTTAGCTTGGTTGGCGGCCCACGGGTTGCTGCATCTGCTGGGCTGGGATCATCCCGATGACGATCGCCTAGAGCAAATGCTAGATCAGCAGCAACGGCTACTGGCGATCGTTGGGCTTACGATAGGTACGGGATCAGTTTCGCTCTGAGCTTCTACCTGAGCTTCTATCTAAGCCTCTGTATTAAATCTCTATCGAGTTGCTGCGTCGATCGCTCCCGTCACTTTATGCCTCCTGAATCTGGTCAACCTCCCAACTACCCCGAAGGCAAGGCGATGCCTGTATCGAAGCACAATCGAGATCTGGCCTGGCAAATTGCCCCCAGTCTCCTTGTCAGCTTCCGGTATGCGTGGGCGGGGATCAGCTACGCATTCCAGACCCAGCGCAATTTTCGGGTTCATGTCTTTTTGGGCATCTTGGCGATCGGCATGGGTTTCTGGCTGCGGCTAGCGGCGGTGGAAATTGCAGTGCTGGGGCTGACGATCGGCGCAGTGCTGGCCCTGGAATTACTCAACACCGCGATCGAATCTGTGGTGGATCTCACCGTCAAACAGACCTATCACGATCTTGCTAAGATTGCCAAAGACTGCGCGGCGGCGGCGGTTTTGATTGCCTCCCTGGTGGCGATCGTCGTGGCCTGCACCCTGCTCATACCCAAACTCTGGCTCCTCCTCATCCCCTTTTTGCCTCGCTAAAACTCCTCGCCAAACTCAGCTTCCCCTTCTATGCTCATCGTTATCGACAACTACGACAGCTTCACCTACAACCTGGTGCAGTACCTAGGGGAACTGGGGGAAGAGTTTCCTGTCGCCGCCGAGATCCAGGTCTACCGCAACGATCAAATTACCCTGGAGCAAATTCGCCAACTGCGGCCAGATGGTATCGTCATCTCTCCCGGGCCCGGTCGTCCTGAAGATGCCGGAGTTTCCCTACAGCTAATCCAGGATTTGGGAGCCGAGGTGCCGATTCTGGGCGTGTGTCTGGGGCATCAAAGTATCGGTCAGGTGTTCGGCGGTCAGATTGTGTCTGCACCTGTGTTGATGCACGGCAAAACTTCCCAGGTTCACCACACAGGCACGGGGGTTTTTGAGGGTGTAAGCAATCCTTTTACCGCAACCCGATACCACAGTCTGGTGATCGATCGTCCTGCTTGCCCAGAGGTGCTGGAAATTACTGCCTGGGTGGATGACGGGACGATTATGGGAGTGCGGCATCGGGACTATCCTCACCTTCAGGGGGTGCAGTTTCACCCAGAAAGTGTGCTGACGGACTGCGGCAAGCAGCTACTGCGGAACTTTTTGGCCGCGATCGACGTTCAACCTAAAGAATGAATGGCGTAGATGGATAGATGAGCAGATCGGTGAAGCCTAAAACTCAGAGCTTAAAGCCTAAAGCCCAAAGCCCAGCTTGAACTCAAAGCTTGTCACCGCTTAGATCACACCGCTTAAATTACACCATTCAAACTACTCAGGGGCTTTTGCGAGTGCCCCTAACCCTGTACCCTGTACCCTGTACTCTAATCCAGCAAAGAGAGCTTATGAAACGGCGACAGTTAGTGCGCTATGCAGGCGCGGGTGCGTTGACAGCCTTGGGAGCGGGCCTGGCCGCCGGACTGGAGCCTTTGCAAGCCCAAACCGCCGGAGTCACAGTGCAATGGCTGGGACACATGGCCTTTCTGTTCTCAGGGGACAACCAGCGCATTTTGGTCAACCCATTTCGCTCGATCGGCTGCACTGCCAAGTACCGTGCGCCCAAAGCCAACACCGATTTGGTGCTGATCAGCAGTCAGCTTTTGGATGAAGGAGCCGTGGAAGTGGTTCCGGGTAATCCCCGCTTGCTTTACCAACCCGGAGTCTATCAGGTAGGTGGACTGAAAATTCAGGGTATCCAAACGGATCACGATCGCCTCGGCGGTAAGCGCTTTGGGCAGAACGTGGCCTGGCAGTGGAAGCAGGGCGGCCTCAACATTCTGCATCTGGGGGGAGCCGCTGCGCCCCTCTCGCTGGAGCAAAAAATCCTCATGGGCCGCCCGGACGTGCTGCTGCTCCCAGTGGGTGGCGGCCCAAAGGCCTACACTGCCGCAGAGTCCAAGCAGGCCATTCAGGTACTCAATCCCAGGCTGGTGATTCCCACCCAGTTCCGCACCCCGGCGGCCGATACAGCCGCCTGTGATTTGACTGGGGTAGAAGAGTTTCTGACGGTGCTGGGTAGCCCAACAGTACGCCGATCGGACAGCGATACGATCGTCCTGCGTCCCGCCGACCTCCCCAGCAATGGCACAGCCGTTCAAGTGTTGAGCTACCGCTTCTAGCACGGGACGATCCACGCTTCCCTGGCGCTTTCAGAAAAACCTGCGACTGGTATAGAATGGAAAGTCCTTGCTTTATACGGTGGGATTGGGAGCGCGATCGTCTCCCACCCACCAGAAGCCAACTGTCCATAAGGAGCCATCTAAATGAGCAATCTCTACGAAACAATGTACATTCTGCGTCCTGACCTCAACGACGAAGCTGTTGATCAGGAAATTGACAAATACCAGACTCTGCTACGAGATAACGGGGCAGAAATCCTGGAAACTCAGCACCGGGGCAAGCGCCGCCTGGCCTACGAGATTGGCAAAAACCGGGAAGGCATCTACGTGCAGATGAACTACACCGGTCGGGGCAATGAGATTGTGCTGCTGGAACGGGCAATGCGCTTGAGTGACGAAGTAATCCGCTTCCTGACCATCAAGCAAGACGCGCCCAAAGCCACTGAGGAAGCTGAGACGGCAGACGAAGACTAGAGAATGCGGTGCTGCTGAGGCTTCCTCCACCAGCGCTGTTTGACATAATGGGTTTAGTGAGGTGAGGTTGGAGCGATCGATCAGCTAGACCAGCTTTTAGTTCGATCGCTCCGTGACCTTTGGAATTCTCAGCCTTTGAAATTCTTAGCGAATTAAACCCATGAAGTTATCCAGGAAAAATCTCGATGAGCGGACTGACCACCTTTACGATGCGATCATTGTAGGCGGCGGTGCGGGTGGATTATCGGCAGGACTTTATCTTCAACGCTATCTCCTGTCTAGCTTGGTGATCGAGAAGGGTCGAGGACGATCGTTCTGGATGCAAGATCTGCGAAACTACCTCGGCTTGCCTCCAGAAACTCCCGGTCGAACTTTGCTGCAACAGGGACAATCGCACTATCTTTCCCTGGAAGGCGACACCTTAAATGGATTTGTGGAAGACGTAGTGGATGAGGGCGACACTTTCGCTGTTAAGGTCAAAATTGGCAAAAAAGATAGCACTTACACCACCTTTCGCAGCAAATACCTAATAGCAGCTAGTGGACTGATCGATCACTTGCCGCAATTAGAGAATATGCAGAATGTATTTGACTACGCAGGTCACAACCTGCACGTCTGCATGATCTGTGATGGCTACGAAATTAGCAATCTCCGCTGCGGTCTGTTCGTCAACAGCGAGGCGGCCATTAACACAGCCTTTGTGCTGAACTGGTTTACGCCATACATTACCGTTTTCACAATGGGCCTGTGTGAAGTGGGGGCCGAAATGCGTCAGAAGCTTCAAGCCCACGGATATCCTTTGGTGGAAACGCCTATCCGGCAATTCTTGGGTCACAACCACGAAATGACGGGTGTGGAACTGACCGACGGCACTCAGATTTCTCTTGAAACTGGGCTGATTGCGATGGGATCGCACTTTCAGAACCATTACCTCAAAGGGCTAGATTTGAACTGGAAGGGTGGAAACTTGACGACGGACGGAATGTGCCGCACTTCTCATCCCCGCATTTTTGCTCTGGGAGACCTGAAGGAAGGGCTAAATCAAGTTTCGATCGCAGTGGCCGACGGAACTCTAGCAGCGACGGCCATCTGGCGAGAAATCCGCCGAGCTGCCCCACCCCGCCTGTGGGAAGACCACCTGGCCGCAGCTAAGGAAGCAGTGAGAAGTTAGGGACGCTAGGAACTTTCGGGACAGCAACAGCAGAAGGCAAAGCAGTAGAAATTACAATCTACTGCCAACCTTCCAGGAAGAATAGTTTCCAGAGAGAACAGTTGAGCTATCCCAACTGGATGCAACCCCTCATCTCAGCCGAAGTAGTAGGGTGATTTCAAGTTAGCCAGCGAAAGACCTCTTGCATAAGTGGCAGAATGTGAAACTAAAACTATTGGCAATTCGTTCAAGGAATAGACTTTTACAAGAGGTCTAATCTGCTACTCCTCAAACGTCCGTTCACTAGGTGTTCCAAGTCATGAACCCTATCTTTTCAATCAATTCACTAAGCCTTTAAAAGCGGTTGCTCTGGGCAAGCAAAGGGGCGGCTTGCAGGAGCGTTTGGGTGTAGGGATGTTGGGGCTGGCTGAAGATTGTTTCAGTGGGGCCGAGTTCGACAATTTTGCCAGCGTTCATCACTGCAATTCGATCGCAGAAAAATCGCGCTACCCATAGATCATGGGTAATGAACAAGTAAGTTAACCCAAACTCTTGCTTCAACTCCTGCATCAACTCCAGCACCTGCGCCTGCACACTAGCATCCAGCATACTCACTGGCTCATCACAGATGAGCAGTTGCGGGTGAGTGATCAGGGCACGAGCGATCGCCACACGCTGCTGTTGCCCACCGGAGAGTTCCGACGGGTAGCGGGAATAGAATTCCTCAGTTGGAGTCAGCCCTACCCGCTCCAGCATTTCCAGCACCGATCGCCGTATCCCATCGGGCTGAGCCAAGCGGTGAATTCGCAAAGGGTCGGCAATGCTGGCTCCAACTGTCATCATGGGGTTCAGGCAAGCGTGGGGATCTTGGAACACCATCTGCATTTGCCGCCGCTGCTGCTGCATTGCCCTGCGTGGTAGCCCAACTAGGTTACGTCCCAGAAACTCCACCCGTCCTGCTGTCGGTCGAATCAACTGCAAAATCGATCGCGACAGCGTGCTCTTGCCACACCCCGACTCCCCCACTAGACCAAGAGTTTCCCCCGAAAATAGCTCCAGATTTACATCATCTACGGCCTTGATCGTCTGCGTCCCCCCCGACAACCGCGCCATCCAGCCTTGCTCTAGCTGATAGTGCTGCCGCAGGTTCTCCAGTCGCAGGAGCGGAGCGGGTGCTGGCGACTCTTCTCCTGCCGCCCCCTCTGCTCGGCTTCCGGCTCCCGCCTGCAAATGCAGCGCCGCCTGCAACAACGATCGCGTGTAGTCGTGCTGTGGATTACGAAACACTGCTTCTGTGCTGCCCGTCTCGACAAACTTGCCCTGATACATAACTGCAATGCGATCGCAGTACTCCCCCACCATCGCCAGGTCGTGGGAGATCAGCAGCAGGGCCATTTCTCGCTCGGCACATAGGCGCACCAGTTCCTGCAAAATCTGAGCCGAAATGGTGACATCTAGGCTGGTTGTTGGCTCGTCTGCCACGATCAGCCGGGGATTCAGCAGCAGTGCCAGGGCGATCGCGACTCGTTGCCGCATTCCGCCGCTGAATTCGTGGGGATACTGCCTCCACCGCCGTGCTGGGATATTGACGGCTTCTAGGGTGGCGATCGATCGCTCTTTGGCTTGTTTGCGGGATAGCTGAGGTTGGTGCGCCCTGAGGGTTTCCAGGCAGTGATCCCCGATCGTCATCAACGGATCAAGGCGCGTCATCGGATCTTGAAAGATCAGCGCTACTGATTCTCCCCGAAACCGCCGCAGCGCCGCCGCCGACAGGTCAACTACTGATTCCCCTGCAAAAAAGACTTGACCCTCAATCCGCGTTTCTGGCGACAGCAGCCGCACTGCTGCCCGCCCCAAAGTGGATTTGCCGCACCCCGACTCGCCCACCAGTCCCAGCCGCTCTCCCGGATTCAGCGTAAACGACACATCATCCACAGCCCAAGCGATCGAGTTCGCTGTTCCCTGGCGCTGGGGATAGCTGACCCGCAGATTTTTCACTTGCAATAGGGGTTCGGTCATCGGTGGTTGGGATAGGCGGCTTCCAGTCTACTCCAGTGAACGGAGAGAAGTTGAATTATAGAAGAGCGTAGTAACGTAGAGGAGTAACCCTTCTGAGTCTTGTCTGAATTATGCCTCCTCGTTGGTCTCGTAAGCCCGATCGCGCTGATCCTGATTATCGGCGGCTGGACGATCGAATGAATTTTGCGGTTCATGTTGCTGCTTTTTCTGCCGTTAACTCTGGGCTGTGGTTTTTTCGCGTTCTGGAAAGTTCCTCAGAGATAGGCGTTTCCGGTGTGCCCGGAACGGGCTGGATCACTGCGATTTGGGGATCAATTTTGACCGCCCACACGCTGTTTCTGTTCTTTGTTGCCAAGTATCCCGATCCAGCACCAGCTAACACCAGCGCCAAAGGGTTCCAGCCCAATAAGACCGCAGCAAAACCAGCGAAACGATAGCACGGTTCTCGCTCACTTCCTACACGAAATCTGCTAACTGAAACGAGGGAATGATCATGGCAAACGCAACTCGAGCGATCGCATCTCTGGCAGACACGATCGGCAAAGAAATCTACATTGATGTAGCCAAGTGGCATCTCTATTTGGCGGATGCTCACTTGAGTGTTCCTCTGGCCGAACAACTTTACCCGATTTTGGAGTCGAAATCCTTGACCGAGGATCAGGTGACAAAAGTACTGCAAAGCATTCCAGTGAAATTGGGTGGCAAGCGGGAAGTTCCTCTATCTGATTTGTTGCCTACTCAAGCTCAGGTGAACTTGATCGACTTGTTGGAAGAGTTTCAGCGTGATCTTTAACTGATTTTTCTGGGATCTTTAGCTTCGAGACACAGATGATGGTTGCTGCTAAAGTCAATTATACTTCTCCAGAGGAATACCTGGCTCTGGAGGAGAAAAGCCCCGTCAAGCACGAATACATCGACGGGCAGATCTATGCGATGTCGGGTACAACTGACCCGCACAACACGATCGCTGGAAATTTATTCAGCTTGCTAAAAAATCATGTCCGTGGAAAAGGTTGTCGCGTATTTTTCACGGACGTGAAAGCAAGAATCGAATCGCG
>DATNQR010000030.1:0-13951 GCA_036703905.1 Thermosynechococcaceae cyanobacterium | reverse complement strand
GCTGTGGATGAGCAAGCTGAGCAGACCCTCACTTTCAACCTGGTCAGCAACTCCAATGCGGGGCTGTTCTCGGTGCAGCCAACGATCGATAGTAACGGCACGCTGACCTACACTCCTGCGGTTAACGCTTTCGGTAGCGCCAGCATTGTTGTTAACCTGAGCGACAACGGCAGCAGTACGCCGCCCAACGCTAACACTAGTGCTAATAGAACCTTCAGCATCAACGTTCTACCTGTGAACGATGCTCCCTCCTTCTCGCTAGTGGGATCGAGCTTCACCGTGGATGAAGATGCGACGGCTCAGTCTATTCTGCTGGCAACTGGCATCACGGCAGGGCCAGGGGAAACCCAAACCGTCAGCTTCCTGGTCAACAGCAACAGCAACCCTTCGTTGTTCAGTGTTGCTCCCACGATCACGCCAGCTGGAACTTTAAACTACACGCTAGCCGCCAACGCCTTTGGCTCTTCAATTATCACAACTCGACTACGGGATAACGGTGGAGTTGAGCGCGGCGGCGTAGACACCTCTGCGCTCCAGACTTTCACCATCACGGCCCGCTCCATCAACGATCCCCCGGTTCTGACTGTACCGGGCCCCCGAACGGTGGATGAAGATTCGACTTTGACCATTACGGGCGTTAGTTTGACCGATGCGGATGCAGGCACTCAGCCGGTTCAAGTCAGACTGGTTGCGCCCAGAGGCAGTTTGGGCTTTGCGACCATCACTGGCGTGACCCTGACGGGCAACAACACCGGCACGGTGCAGCTGGCGGGCAGTCAAGCTGATTTGAATACGGCGTTGAACAGTTTCACTTACGTGGGTCAGCGGGATGTATTTGGGGCCGATCGCATCACCATCACCGCCGATGACCGTGGCAACACAGGCACTGGGATTGGCGTAGATGTTGAGACGATCGACATCAACGTCACCGCCGTCAACGATGCGCCCATTCTGAACGCCAGTAGCTTGACGCGAACCGTTCAGGAAGACGTGTCTAGTGTCATCGGTACGGGTCTCCGCATCACCGATGTGGACTCTCCCAACGTGCAGGTAACGCTCTCTGCACTCCAGGGAACCTTGACCCTCACTCCCAACGCGGGCATCACGGTGAATGACAATGGTACGGCTACGGTGACCGCCTCCGGCACAGTGGCAGGATTGAACACCGCTCTAACAGCGTTGCGCTACCAGGGCAACCTCAACTTCGACAGCAGCAATGGCGTTACTGATCAAGTGTCAATCCTGGTGGACGATTCAGCAGGCGGCACTGATTCTAAGACGCTCACCGTTACCGTTACCCCAGTTAACGATCTGCCCACCCTGACGGTACCTACTACTTTGTCTGTGGATGAGGATACAGTCCTGAGCTTTGTGCCAGGGACGTTGCTGCTAACTGACGCAGACTCTGGAACAAATCCCATCAGTCTCGGTTTGTCGGTGGCAAGCGGGACGCTCTCCCTGGCAACGGAGGGGCTGACCGGATCTGGGAATGGAACCCGGACATTGAGCCTCACGGGCACAGTAGATGCACTGCGAGCTGCTCTGGATACGTTGACCTATCAAGGCAACCCTAACTTCAATGGCTCCGATCGCCTAAACATTACCGTCAACGATCGCGGCTTCACGGGCGCACCCTCTGGAACGAACGTGACTGGCTCAGTTTCGCTGATTGTCAACTCAATCAACGATCTACCCGTTCTCAGCCGCAATAACACTTTGGTGGTGAATGAAGGTAACACGGGGATCACGCCAACGCCGCTCACCAGCGCCTTCTTGCTCGTTACCGATTCGGATGCGGCGGATACTGCGGCTAATCTGACGTACTCGATCATTGCTGCGCCCACCAATGGCAACTTGTTCCTGAATGGCACAACCTTCGCAGGAACTACTTTTACTCAAGCCGACATCAACTCCAACCGCCTTTCCTACCGCCAAAATGGTAGCGAAACCCTCAGCGATAGCTTTGTGTTTACGGCGGCGGATACCGCAGGGGGCAGCATTGCCCCGACCACTTTCAACATCTCAGTGCAGCCCGGAAACGATCGTCCCGTTCTCACCACTCGTCTGCCGCTTACTGTCAGCGAGGGTGGATTCGGTACGATCAACAGCACCTTGCTTCAGGTGACTGACCCAGACAACACGCCCGCCCAGGTGAGGTATACCCTAGCCAGTCGTCCTGGAAATGGTGATTTGCGCCTGAACGGAACGAACTTGTCCCTGGGTCAGTCCTTCAGCCAGGCCCAAGTGGCGGCCAGCGCCATCACCTATCGCCACAACGGTAGCGAAACGACCCTGGACAGCTTCGTGTTTACGGTGAACGATGGTGCAGGAGGCAGCGTTGGCGCAACTACCTTCAACATCAACATCACTTCCCGCAACGATGCTCCAGTGTTGCTATCAAAAGGCCCAGCGACGGTGGCTGAGGGTGGAGTCAGTACGCTAAACAATTCGCTGCTGTTCACCACTGATGCCGACACTCCGCCTACCGATCTGCGGTACACGCTCGTTGCCAATACGACCTTTGGCACGCTCAAGCTGGGAGCCACAACCCTCGGCAGCAACGATCAATTCACCCAGGCTCAGGTGAGTCAAATCACCTACGAGCACAACGGCAGCGAATCTACAGAGGACTTCTTCTCGTTCCGAGTGTCGGATGGCATCATTCCAAATCCCATCACTGACCTCTTCCGGTTCAATATCGCCCCTGTGAATGATAGTCCGGAGTTCACCGCCAACATTGGGTTATCGATCGCGGCCAACAGCAACGGCTCTGTCACCGCTATTACTGCTGACCAACTCGGTGTGACTGATGTGGACAACACGCCAGGCACGCTGCTGTACACCTTGGTCAGCAGTGGCGACCCAACCGTTGGAACGTTGGAGGTGCGAGAAGGCTCTGCGACAAGGATTCTCTCACCTGGAGGAACCTTCACTCAGGCAAACATTGACAACAACGAGTTGGTCTACAACTACATTGGCAACGGAACCAACGCTATTTTTGAGTTCACGGTGGCAGATGGTCCAGGCGCATCTGATCTAAGTGGGAGTTTCATTATCTCGTTCACCTAACGAGTTGGTTGAAAGAGACGATCGCGCCTTCGGGCTGATTGCTCCTATCTGGATTAATCGCCCTTCAAGTCTGGCTTGAAGGGCGATTTTTTGGTGCAATTTCCGGGGAAATAGCGGTAGAATTGACTGCCGAATTGCTGCTGACCTTGAGAGGAATCCTTCGTGCAGATTTCATCGCTCCCCCCAGAAAACCTGCGATCGTTCTCAGTCATGGGCGTACCTGTGCATCTCACAGATTGCTATCTGGATTGGTTGGTGGCACGGATTCAGAACCACCAGGGTAGCCATATCGTGACGCTCAACGCAGAAATGACTATGCAGGCAGCGCAAAACGATCGCTTAAACGCCATCTTGCAAAAAGCTGAGTTGGTGATTCCCGATGGAGCTGGGGTAGTCCTATATCTGCGGCTCTACGGTCGGCGCGTGCAGCGATCACCCGGAATTGAACTAGCTGAAGCCCTATTGCGGCAGATGGCCGCCCAGAACCTAGGCTCAGTGTTTTTCTTTGGTGGCGCGCCCGGAGTGGTTGAAAAGGCGGTGGGAGCTTGGCGCGATCGCTTGCCGGAGTTAGCGATCGCTGGTAGCCAGCACGGTTTCCTCTCACCCGAAACTGCACCGAAATTTGAGCAAATGCTTCAGACGCTTCAGCCCCAGGTGATCCTGGTGGGCATGGGGGTTCCGCGTCAGGAACTCTGGATTGCCGACCATCGGCATCTGTGCCCTCAAGCCCTTTGGATCGGAGTGGGCGGCAGCTTCGATATCTGGGCTGGCACGAAAACTCGCGCCCCTGCCTGGTTACGAAACAATCATCTGGAATGGACTTATCGTCTGTATCAGGAACCTTGGCGCTGGCGGCGGATGCTGGCTCTGCCCAAGTTCGCTGGACGATCGCTCCTCTATCGCCTCACCCACTGGTAGAGCAGGTGTTTCTCCGTCTTGCGTGCAGGTGAACCGGCAAAACTCAAAACTCCTGCTAAATCAGGATTCTATGCTGTAATGGTGGTCATTCTGCGGTTCTGGTTCCATGACCCACACAGCGACACGCCTCCAAAACTCCCCCTCCAACCCCGCTGATCCTGCGCTAACCGAGTCGATCGTCTCCCTGCGGCACGTCAACAAAGTCTACACGAATGGCACAAAAGCGTTAATCAACCTCAGCTTTGAGGTGAAGCGAGGCGATTTCTGGTTCATCACCGGCCCCTCTGGCTCTGGCAAATCGACGCTGCTGAAGCTACTCTATGGCGAAGAACGGGCTAACGAAGGCGAAGTAATCGTAGACGGGTGCAGCCTGAAGGAACTGCGGGGCGATCGTCTCTCCGTGCTGCGGCGGCGGATTGGCATTGTGTTTCAGGATTACAAACTCATTCCTCGGCGTACAGTGGCAGAGAATGTTCTGTTTGCGCTGTGGGCGCAGGGGTTGCCGCGTCAGGAAGTGCAGCGACGGTTGCCACCTGCCTTGAAGATGGTGGGACTCAGCCACAAAGCCAGTTGTTTTCCTGAGCAACTTTCGGGGGGTGAACAGCAACGGGTCAGCATCGCTCGAGCGATCGCGGGTACGCCGCCGCTTCTTCTGGCCGATGAACCCACAGGCAACCTGGATGCAGAAAACTCCTGGCAGGTGATCAAAATTCTCAAAAAGCTTAACTCAGTAGGTATCACGGTAATCGTCACAACCCACGATGTCAGCCTGATTCGCCAGTCTAACCACCCTGTGATGCAGTTACGGAATGGGTATTTGTGTCGTGCCAAAGTGTAGAGCGACCCAAAGTGTAGAGCGACGTGAGCGATCGACCTGTCCCAGCAGGTGACAGAATCTCTGGCGATGCAACGCCCCCAGTACAACAGATCCCCCTAATTTTGACTTTATCCATTTGCTGGAATCGTTGCCTAGCGCTGGCTCTAGCGCTCCAGGTTTTCTCTAGACTTGTCGTGACATCGGGTCAAAGCCTGGATATCCGTAAAAGTTTGAGGCCCTAGCTGCGATCCAGCCACCGTCGAGAACGACTTCGATTTCAAATGGATAAAGTCGAACTAATAGGAGGTTTGAAAAGTCCTCCAGCGTGTGTCTGAATTATTCTGAGCCACAAGAGAACGGCAGATGGAGTCAGCGTAACTAAGCAGCTCTGGGACTTATTTTTCTGAGGGGCGGTAATCCAATCGCACTGCTTGGCTCAATTAAAACAGCGCTCAACCTGATTACGTCCTGGATAGCAATTGTGTAGGGACTATACTGGGATCACTTTGCTTAATCTGAAGCACGATCGCGTTCCCCCAAACTTGCTTTCTGTTGGAGGTCATCGCTTGCCGCCCGACGATCTGACCACGAAATCTTCTACCTCGGTTTGCCCAGTACCCCCTGAGCAGCAACCTCTGAATGAGTTTCTGGAACTGAAGGACTCTGGGTTCTTCCAGTGGGGTTTGCTGGAACTGTCAGCCTATGTGCAGAAGCTGGTGTGGCTCTGGGTCTGGGGCTGGACGATCGCTGGGCCGATCGCGGCTGCCAGTTTCTCCCCTACCAAGCACCTGTCGCAGTTTCTCCTTCTGGGCACTGCTGGAGCTACTTTGCTTCCTGTGCTGAATTTGGCGCGGCTGTATTTGGGCTGGGCTTATGTGAACGATCGCCTTGCCAGTCCTACAGTTTTCTACGAAGAATCTGGTTGGTATGATGGGCAATCCTGGACAAAGCCATCTCAAGTGCTGGCTCAGGAACGGCTGATTGTCTCCTACCAAGTGCAGCCCGTTTTGAGGCGGATTCAGTGGACTTTGGGGGGATTAGCACTTCTATTTCTCGCAGGCAGCATTGTGTGGATGGTGCTGTGATTCTGACGCTTATCGGTGCGATTTCGTAATACAAAAAACTGCCACCCGATCGCGCTTTTCTTTGTTCATTGGGTCACTGACCGTCTGACCTAGGCCCGACCTGTTCCGAAACGGGTTAGACTATTCAGCGAGAATTCAGGGGAACTTGTTCCTCAACTCAATGGCTCTACAGAGGAAAGACCTATGATTCGTGAACAACTGGCTGCGATCGTCGAGCAACACCACTTGCTTAAGCATCCGTTCTATATTGCCTGGACAGAGGGCAAGTTAACTCAAACTCACCTTAAGCACTACGCAGTTCAGTATTTTCAGAACGTGCTTGCCTTCCCTACTTACGTGAGTGGAGTGCACTTCAACACACCCGCGATCGGAACTTCGATCGCCCTGCGCCAAGAGATTTTGGAAAACCTGATCGAAGAAGAGCACGGCTCAAACAATCATCCCGCCCTGTGGCAACAGTTCGCCGCAGCCGTGGGCGCGACCGAAGCCGAGTTGACAGAGACTCCTGCTCTAGAGACCACCCAGAACCTGATCGACACCTTCCGTCGCCTTTGCATCACTTCTCCGTTCTATGCAGGTTTGGCGGCGCTGTATGCCTACGAGTCCCAGATTCCGGCGATCGCCACCACCAAGATCGAAGGTCTTCAGCGCTTCTACGGTCTTACTAACCCGCAAGACTACCGTTTCTTCTCGGTTCATGAAAAAGCGGACGTGTACCACACTGAGACGGAATTGCAGCTAATTGAGCGCTACGCTGACACGCCCGAAAAGCAAGCCGAAGTTCTGGAAGTGGCGCAGCAAGCCGCCATTGCCCTGTGGCAGTTTTTGGATGGCGTATACGCAGCTTACTGCGCCGACTTGCAGCCTGAGCTAGCGATCGCGTAGGCGCTCTGGTGGGTGGAACTGTTTTGCCAGTCTCACCCGCCTCTTCAATTTAGGGAATGGCTTTGTCTGGCGATCGCCTAGGGCTTTCCTAACCAGGACACCGCTAAACTTTAGCCACAGTCTCATACGTTCGGGGTATAGGGCAGCGCCCTATACCCCATCCTGACCCAATGTCCTAAGCTGTCTATCTACAGCTATAAGAAGGCTTTCCAGAAAAGAATTTTTCGGCGATGCGCTACTCACTGTTGAGCCGATTTCAAGGTGCCCTGGTGGGCATGGAACTGGGCGAGGCGTTGGAAGGCTCCTGCAAGGAGGGTCGATCAACCTCGATCGCTAGTCCAGTTGCCCGCACAAGTTTGTCAACCTGGCCGCCCCGAAGGCTATCTTGCTCAGAGCAGCAAGGGTGGGGCAAGGTTGCTGTTGCTATTGGGGAAAATATCCTTCAGTCTGATGGTCGATCGCTGCACCTTGAGCCGCTTGCCTCCGTGCCTACCACGGCCGCTACAGAAGCAGGACTGATTTTAGCGTCCCTGCCGATCGTGCTTTTTCTACACGATGATGAGATGCGGTTGCGCCAGGTTCTAAGTCGAATGCTGAATTCAGGCAACTTGGGTGGGGCGTTGGCGATCAGCTTTGCGATCGCTCAAGCGCTGCGAGAAAACCTGGAGCCGCTAAAACTGATTCCCCAGGCGATCGCGTTTCTGGAGCTGCTCAGTTCTGTCCCCGCCTATCCTGGCTTGGTGCAGCAATTGGCACAGGTACAGACCGCTCTGGAGCAGAACATCAGCCTCCACTCGATCGTGACTGATCTAGAGCCTGGTTCCCCCGCCGATCGAGCCGTTGCCCTAGCGTTTTACTGCTTCCTCAGCAGTCCTGAAGACCTGCGGTTGTCCTTGTTGCGATCGACGCAGGTTGCCCCAACTCAATCTCTAAGCGCTCTCACTGGCGCGATGTCAGGGGCATATAACAGCACGAGTAGCCTTCCCCTGACTTGGCGTGACCAGGGCGAAGTGCAGGCTGACTCAATGGCGCTACACCAATTGGGCGCTCGGCTGTGGACATTGTGGGCCGGGGCCCTGAGTTCAGATCTTGCAAATACGGTGGCGATCGCCGCTCCTGACGTAATCCGCTCTGCCTGAGAGACGAACTCCAAAGGCAACCAACTGTCCCCAAACCGCCACACGGTAGGCGATCCCCGCCTTCAGAGCGATGGGCAACTTGATTTTTCTAGGCTATAGTGACGAAGGAAAAGCAGTAGAAGAGGACAAGGCGCATTGCCTGTTTCTGAATCTTGCTGAAGCAGCTTTTTCAAGCGCTTGCCTCGATCGACTGCTCGTATCTCCCTTCCTGGTCAGCTTAGTCAGCGCAGGAATGTCAGCTGCTCTACCTGTGGGTCGCCTAATTTGAGTTCACCTTTCTAGAAAAGGTGCGGCTCTAAACGGAGGAACCACCCTTTCAGGGGCTAATCTCAGTTCGACGAGAGAGGCACCTTCCAGCCTTAGCCCGTCAGCTAACTCCGTCGGCAATGGAAGGAGTACCCAAAACTATCGCTATTCAAGGCAGTGGTTCTTGGAGTCTCCTGACAGGCATAGGTTTCACCTTTTAGTTGAAAACCTTATCTGTCTCCTGTCCCACCCCTTGTCAACCATCGCCTAGAGAAAACATTGTGAATATCCTACCCATGCTGGCGCGTTTAGAGAACGCGCTGGGCCGGACTGACCTGACGAAGCAAATGGTGCTAATCCCGCACAAGTCGGGCGAACGATCAACTTCTGAAGAAATCAATTTGGTTGTTGGCTACAATGGCTCGCCCCGTAGCCAAACTGCCCTGGATCTGACTCTGTGGATTGCCCATCAGACTCGCCTCGTTACCCGTAAACCTGTAACAGTGCAGGTTGTCTACGTGGCTGACCTAACAGACCAAGGGCAACGTTCCCCCAAGAAGAACGCTCGAAGCGGCAGTTCCTCAGTATACGCTGATTCAGTCATCAAACCCTTCTCCCATTCGGCACAGCCCTCCAGCGTAGCTGTTGCCGAGCCACTTAGCTCTGCTGACCCGTTTGATCATGCCGATCGTGTTCTCTGGCAGGCCCGTAATCTGGCGGAGGAGTGGCGCGGCTCTCTGAAGACCCACCTTCGCTTTGGGCAGGTGGCCCGGGAACTTCGCCAGATTGTCCAGTCAGAATCGGGAGTGCTGCTGCTGGTGGGCTGTGAGTCTCCTACTCACGCGCTCGTGCATCAGCTAGGCGCAAAGTTCCCCTGTCCTGTGCTGGGAATTCCAACAGCTCTGGTGGAACCCGATTCAGTCTGAGCGGCGCAGGCGATCGATTTCTCGCTGAAGGTCTTCGATCTGACGGCGTAAATCGTTCGCTTGGGAGCGATCTGTTGCCCTAGATGCTTCGGCAGGAACCTCAACCGATCCCTCTGCCCCGGCACGGGTGTAGTTGCCCAAGCGAATCTGGCGATATTCCTCAGAGCTTGCCCACTCCCGCAGGTAGTGAACTCGCTCCACTGTGAAGGGGTGGGTTAGGAAGACCCCTGAGGAAACGTTGTTGTAGAGGAAAAACTTGTAGACCTGGTTGAGTCCATCCTGATCGAGGGACTGGTAGCGCTCGGACTGGCGAGAAAATTCCTCTAGGCTGAGTTCGTGAGAGTAGCGACTGCTGCCCCCCGCCATTCGCATCATTGTGTGCAGCACTGGGCTAAGGTCGTCTGTCACCAGCAAGGCGGCGCGATCGGCGGATAGCTCTGCTTTTCGCAGCCATTCATAGAACGCCATCAACAATCCTGTAGTGATCAACTGGCTCAAGCCAAAGGTCATCTCTGCCAGTCCAGAAATTACGGTAGTTGCCCACATCGCCATTTGAATCAGTGTGGTGTGGCCACATTTGATGTGCCCCAGTTCGTGGGCGATCACCGATCGCAACTCCGCCTCACTTAGCAGATCCAGCAGCCCTGTGTTGAGGGTAATGCTAGGGCGCTCCTGACCCAAGGCAAAAGCATTGACGATCGGATTTTGGGCCACAAACAGATCTGGTTCGGGGTGAATGTCTAAATCCCGCATACACTCTCGAAACATCTGATAGACGCTAGCGTACTGGCGCGGCCCCACCTGAATGCTGTTGCCCATCAGGTAGACAAATCGGGGTCGCTCCGAAAGGAACTCAACAAATTTTCGCGCCGCCAAGTCGAACCCTGGTACGGTTCGTAGAGTTGCTTCAGCTTGGCGATCGAGGGGATGCCGGAAGGCTTCGCTAGAGATTCCAGGATAGGTGGGCATTAGGGCACTTCAGAAAGGGGCAGAGATAGCGGTAAAAGGATCGTAGGCTTCCGCCGCTCTCTCAGTGTAACCAGCCCAGGGTAACCAGAAACTTCTGGGTAGCTTAAATCTTGCAGCAGCCGTGAAAAGCAGGTTTCTGACGAAAGCTAAAGGCTAATTCTTCTGGTAAAGCTGCATGACATCAGCGATCGCTAGGCGGGAATGCGCTCCCAGAGTCAAAGGGGAAGTGTGGCCGCGCTCCAAGTGGTCGGCTGCTGCACAGCCAATCATGGCGGCGTTGTCTGTGCAGAACTTGAGGGGAGGAAACAACACTCGCAGATTGTGGGCCTGGGCAGCAGTTTGCAGATGCTGACGTAGCCCGCTGTTGGCTGCCACTCCACCCCCCACCACGATCGTCGTCAGTCCGTGATCTAGAGCGCAGGCGATCGCCCGTCTGGTCAGCGATCTGGCAACAGTTGCCTGAAAGCTAGCTGCTAGATCGGCCACGGGCAGGGGTTGGGGATCTTGCTGGAGCTTCTGAGTCAGGCGCAGAACCGCTGTTTTCAAACCACTGAAGCTGGAATCGTAGGGATGGAAGCCGCCTTTAGGTAGGGAGACTTGCCCTTCCGGTAGCGCAAAAGCTTTGGGATTGCCCGTCTGGGCCAGGCGATCGATCACAGGGCCGCCCGGATAGCCCAAATCCATCAATCGCGCTACTTTATCAAACGCTTCCCCCGCCGCATCATCACGGGTTTGCCCCAGTGTCTCGTACACTCCACAGTCCCTCACGTGAATCAGGCTGGTATGCCCACCAGAAACTAGCAGGCACAGAAAAGGAGGCTCCAGCGCTGGCTCAGACAGGTAGGAAGCGTAGATGTGCCCTTCTAGGTGATGAACGCCGAGGAAGGGTTTCTGGTACAGCAGCGACAGGGTTTTAGCTGCCGTCAGGCCCACTAGCAAGGCGCCAACTAATCCGGGTGCACAGGTAGCGGCAATGCCGTCGATCGCCGACCAATCCACTGCTGCTTCTTGCAAGGTCTGATCGATCGTTAAATTGATACTCTCAACATGCTGCCGGGAAGCCACCTCCGGCACAATGCCCCCATACTGTTGATGAATAGGAATTTGAGAAGCAACAACACTACTTAAAACTTGACGATTTTTTACGATCGCCCCGGCTGTTTCGTCACAACTTGTTTCAATCGCTAGAACCGTTGCCATTTGCTGATATCGTTTTGTGAGGAGTAGGCTACTTTCTGTAGCTTAATCTGCAATTGGGTTTGCTCGAAATGGTCGAGGGTAATCTCTTTCAACTTGCCCCGGTTGCCGAGCAGCACGATCGTTAAGCTCGAAGAACCTTGCATCTTGTAGTAAAGGAAAAGAATTCCATGCGACGGTTATTTGCTCTAATTTTAGGGGTTGTGCTTTGGCTTGGGCTTTCGCCTGCTGCCTTTGCTGATCAAACCACTAGCCTGTTGGTTCCTTGTAAAGAGTCGGCTGTTTTTCAGCAGCGCGCGAAAGCAAACATTGGGGGAGTTTCGGCTTCCGATCGATTCCAGAAATACGTTGATGCAGACATGCTTTGCGGCAGAGAAGATGGTTTGCCCCGGATCATTGCTGATGGCAACCTAAAGCACGCAGGTGAGTTCATCGTTCCGGGTCTTCTGTTTCTGTATCTGGCTGGCTGGTTGGGCTGGGCTGGTCGCAACTACCTGTCGGTCACTCGCAAAAGCGACACACCCGAATACAATGAAATTCAGATTAATGTGCCTCTTGCAATCAAGTCTTTCCTAACATCTTTGCTGTGGCCTCTGCAAGCAGTCAAAGAGATCTTGAGCGGTGAAATTCAAGAAGCAGACGACAAGATTGCCGTTTCCCGCCGCTAGTACTTGTATCACTGATCTAGGAGTTTGAATCATGTCTGATTTTTTGAAGTATTTGTCTAATGCACCCCTGTTGGCGATTCTGTTTTCGAGTCTCGCTCTGACTGTTTTCATCTTCATTAATTGGGCCAGTCCCAATCTGCTATCCCTCGGTCAATAGCCGCTACATTCTTCAGGTCTTTAGCACTGAACCTGCTTCCCTCGCCTGTTTCAAAATGTTTGCTCCAGGGAAGTTGGAGCGAAGAAAGGCTTCTCTGGAGTAGCGCTCTAATTACAGGCACAAAACCTGTAGAAACTAAGTTTCTCCTCTGTTTCTTGGGGGTGATGAGGGCTTGAACTCAACCCCCTAAGATGACTTTACCAACTCATCAAAGATGTAAAACTATGACAGCCTTTAGTCAATCCAAAGACAAGCCGGGCGATCCAAGAAATCAGGAAGTGGTTCATGCTGCTGGTGATCCGCTCAACGGCAACCTCGCTACCCCCATCAACGCTTCTGGCTTCACCCTGGCCTACATCAATAGCCTGCCTGCCTATCGCAAAGGTCTAACTCCCCTCCGGCGCGGTCTGGAAGTGGGCTTGGCCCACGGATACTGGCTGCTGGGCCCCTTCGCTAAGCTGGGACCCCTGAGAGACACAGAGATTGCAAACTTGGCAGGACTACTCTCCACCGTGGGTTTAGTGATCATCTCAACTCTCAGCATTTCCCTCTACGCTTCCAGCAATCCTCCTAATCCCACGGCTACTCTCACCACACCCCAACCGCCCTCAGAGTTGAACACCTCGGAGGGCTGGAACGACTACGCCAGTGGTTTCTTGATTGGTGGAGTTGGCGGAGCAGCTTTGGCCTACTTCATCTTGATCAACTTGGCTGTGTTCGCTAACTTGATAAACCGCTAGGCAGTTTCAAGCTAAGCAGTTTCAAGCCTTCCGAAAAGTGATGGAGCGATCGGGGTATCTGTTGACAGACTTCCACGAGCGCTCAACTTTTGAAAGTCTCTTTTCTTAGCTTGATCGTCGTAGCTATCGCCGCGATTTAGAGGAAAGCTTGAGCATAAACGCAGACAGACAAAGTTCCAGTAGCCTCAAGGTTGCTGGAACTTTGTCTATGCAATCGTGACCAGTTTGGCGACCAGTGGGTATGAACGCTAATCCATCACTGCGATCGCGTTCACCCCAGCGAAACCAATTGATGCTTAGGCTGCGGTTCCGGCTGCCTGCACTGCGCTCCGGGTGAAATTGATCCGTTGCTCAAACTCCAGCCCTTTGATCATTGCAACAAACTCATCCGTTTCGGCTGGCAATTTATAGTCTGAAGGGACTCCGATAATGCTGCCGTTTTCCATGCCTTGAGCCAGCAACAGCCACAGTTCCAGCTTGGCACTCGAAGCCAGCGCTTTGTAGGAATGGCTTGCTTCAGTATCCGCACCGTTGATGATGTCCCGTTGGACTTGCAGTTGCTGCTCGGCAGGATGAGTGGTGATGATGTCGTAGAGGGCAGTAGCTGGCACAGTCACAGAAGCGCCAGGGCCAGGGTTGAGTTTGTCTTTGATATCCAGGTAGCCGTACCACAGCAGGGCTAGTTTGGTATCGCCATCAAATTGGCTGAACTTTTCCAACGCTTGCTCAGTTGCTCGATCAGAGGTAAAAGTCATGTGATACTCCTATTTTACGTTTGACTCAGGCTTGAACAGAATTTGATGAGAGAAGCCTGAGCGCTGTTACATAAGTTAAAGAACCACGCAGCTTAATTAACCTGGCTAGAGACTGAGAAGCATGGCAAGAGTTCTCCTTCCCTTCGCCTGATGCTTCCATTCTTCTAGTCCATCAGTTCGGTCTAAACTGGGCTGACTCATGTACTGACTCAGAGATGCTGATCGTGTAATCAGAGGCAGGCTACCACCGCTCTACTGCCGCAACAGGTTGAGTCGGACTCATAGCGGTTGTATCATTTGTTACGTTGCTTCGGAGAATTGGTGCAACAGAAGCGACCAGCAGAAGCTAGAGAGTGCAAGCTAGAATCGTAAATAGCTCT
>DATNQR010000029.1:0-7343 GCA_036703905.1 Thermosynechococcaceae cyanobacterium | reverse complement strand
CACTGCCGTCACCATGCCGGACTCGTCCGCAGCGATCGCAATTTCCATCTTCATTGCTTCCAGAATCACCAGCCGATCGCCCTCGGAAACCCGATCTCCCGGTTTGACCAGCACTTGCCAGACATTAGCGGAAAGATGAGCGACGATCGCTTCTGAGTTCGGCGGGAGGGTGATTTCGGCTGACTCGACCGCCTCAGATTCGGCTGCTTGAGCCTCGAATTCTCCAGCGGCAGTCCAGCGATCGCGTTCTGCCTCAAAGGCGGCTTGTTGTTTAGTCTTGAAGGCTGTGATTTCGGGAGCGATCGACTCCAGAAACTCAGTGTATTGCTTCAAGCTGAAGGTTGTTTCTTCAATCCGCAGTTTGAGTTTGCCAGACAGAAAAGCTGCGCGATCGCGCTTCAGTTCCTCACTGGAAACCGGATAGAAGCGGATTTGGTCGAAGAACCGCAGCAGCCAGGGATGGGAGAAATCCTCGGTTTGCCTGAATCGGTTCCACATCTGCACCGTGCGCCCGACAAACTGGTAGCCGCCGGGGCCTTCCATGCCGTAAACGCAGAGATACGCGCCGCCGATGCCCACTGCGTTTTCGGGAGTCCAGGTGCGGGCGGGGTTGTATTTTGTCGTAACCAGGCGGTGGCGGGGATCGATCGGCGTGGCCACAGGCGCTCCAAGATAGACATCGCCTAAGCCCATCACCAGATAGCTGGCGCTGAAGACAATTTCTTTCACCCGATCGATGCTGTCCAGCCCATTGATCCGGCGGATGAACTCGATGTTGCTGGGACACCAGGGCGCGTCGGAACGCACAGATTGGACGTACTTTTGAATGGCCAACTGCGTCGCTTCGTCGTCCCAGGATAGGGGCAAGTGGACGATGCGGGTCGGCACTTCGGCTTCCAGGATGGAGGGCAACTCGTTTTCTGCGGCAATTAGAGCATCCAGCAGCTTCTGGCGGGGCAGGATGCGGCTGTCGTAGTGGATTTGTAGCGATCGAATCCCCGGTGTCAGATCCAAGATTCCTAATATGGGGTTGGCTTTCAGCCACTCCGCTAAAGTGTGGGCGCAAAAGCGAAGGCTGAAATCCAGAACGATTGGCCCGTACTCTACCAGGATGTATTTATCCCCCGCTTGGCGGTAGGTGACGAGGATTTGGTCTGGGTTAGTTGTTTGATGCAGGATTGGAGAGTTCGGGAAATCAGGAGGTTGAGAAATCGGAGGAGAGGGAGAGAGGGTGGCGATTTGGTGATCCTGACCTAGCTCTAATTGGTGGGCGGTTTCAAAAGAGAAAGGCTGGAAGCGGAGAGTGTCGCCGGGTTTAAGTTGACCAATTTTCCAGAGTTCGGCCTGGACGATCGTGGCGGGGCAGACGAAACCGCCGAGGCTAGGGCCATCTAGACCCAGGATGACGGGCATATCGCCAGTGAAGTCGATCGTGCCTACCGCATAGGCGTTGTCGTGAATGTTGGACGGGTGGAGTCCGGCTTCGCCGCCATCAGTACGGGCCCATTTGGGTTTGGGGCCGATCAGGCGAATGCCCGTGCGGGTGGAGTTGTAGTGAACTTTCCAGTCGGTGGCAAAGAACGTCTCGATGTCTTCGTCGGTGAAGAAGTCCGGTGCGCCGTGGGGGCCGTAGAGTACGCCAATTTCCCAGTGGTTGCTGTAGCTGGGGAGCAGTTCTGGCGGCAAGGTAGGCAGGGATTCTGGTGACTCGGTAGCCTGGTTTAGCTTCAGCACGTCGCCGGGGCGCAAAGTTCTCCCCGCATGACCACCGAACTTGCCTAGGTCAAAGGTAGACTTGCTGCCCAGATAATCCGGCACATCCAAGCCGTGCTGCACCGCCAGGTAAGTTCGGTAGCCGTTGCCCTCGATCGCTTTCAGCTTTAGCGTGCTGCCTGCTCTGACGGCTACGGCTGTCCAATAAGGCACAGGCTCCCCATCCAGCGTCGCTTTCATGGCGGCTCCGGTCAGGCAGATCACCGTCGCGGCATTGAAGCGCAAGGTCGGGCCGGTGACGGTGAACTCCAGTCCAGCGGCCGATGGAAGATTGTTGAGCAGTCGATTTCCCAGCCGAAACGCTAGGTGATCCATCGGGCCCGACGGCGGCACACCCACATTCCAGTAGCCGATCCGACCGGGATAGTCCTGAATGGTGCTGTAGGTTCCGGCTTCCAGCACGTCGATCGTCAAGGGTTTGTAGTCAAAATCCTTCAAAAACTGGGTGCTGAGTTCCGCTTCAGCAAAGCGCCGATCGTCCAGAATCTGACTTAGATACGCCAGATTGGTTTCAATCCCATCAATCCGGCTGTGGTCTAACGCGGCTTTGAGTTGAGCAATCGCTCCTGCCCGATCGTTCCCATGCACGATCAGCTTGGCTAAAAGCGGATCGTAGTAGGGCGTGACCTCGGTTCCAGTCTCAATCCAGCGATCGCAGCGCACCCCGTCGGGAAACACCACCTGATGCAGCGTCCCGGAACTGGGCTGAAAATTCTTCCCCGCATCCTCGGCGTAGATCCGCACCTGGATCGCGTGACCCTGGCGCTGCAAGGGCAAGTCCAGGAAGGAGCGATCGCCCGCCGCCAACCGCACCATCCATTCCACCAGATCCACGCCGTTCACCAGTTCGGTCACGCCATGCTCCACCTGCAAGCGCGTGTTCACCTCCAGGAAGTAGAACTGCTGCGACTCGACATCGTAGACGTACTCAACCGTGCCAGCCGATCGATAGTCCACCGCCTGCCCCAAGCGCACCGCCGCCTCGGACAATTGCCGCCGCAGTTCGTCACTGATGTTAGGCGCTGGTGTTTCCTCAATTACCTTTTGGTTGCGGCGCTGCACCGAGCAATCCCTTTCTCCGAGGGCAACGACCTGACCTAACCCGTCGCCAAAAATCTGCACCTCAATGTGCCGCGCCGTTTGGATGTATTTCTCTAAAAACACGCCGCTCTGCTTGAAGTTGCTCTGGCTCAGGCGCTGTACCTTCTCAAACGCCGCCGCCAACTCTGCCGAACTCCGGCACACCTGCAAGCCAATTCCACCGCCGCCTGCCGTGCTTTTCAGCATAATCGGATAGCCGATCGTCTTCGCAGCCACTTCCGCCTCAGCCAAATCAGCAAGTAATGGGGTTCCCGGCACAAGCGGAACTTGATTTGCCGCCGCCAACTCCCGCGCTGTGTGCTTGAGTCCAAACTGCCGCAGTTGCGCTGGAGTTGGCCCAATGAAGGCAATACCCGCCACTGCACAAGCTTCGGCAAATTCGGCATTTTCGCTCAGAAATCCGTAGCCGGGATGGATCGCCTGCGCTCCCGTTTCGTGGGCTACTTCCAGGATGCGATCGAACTTCAAATAACTTTCCGCCACCGCCGCCGGGCCAATATTCACCGCTTCTGTGGCCGCCAAAACGTGCTGCGCGTGAGCATCGGCATCGGAGTAAACCGCCACCGACGCAACGCCAAGGCGATCGAGCGTCCGAATAATCCGGCAGGCAATTTCACCCCGATTGGCAATCAGAACTTTTTGAAACATGGTAGCGCTAGTTAGATGCAATTCTTTCAAGTGTTCTATTCCAGCAAATCAGTTTCAGACAGTCGAGCAATTTTCATCAAAGCCTTTAACGTTCCAAGCTTTAAATCTTGATTTCGATGAACTGGAATCGATAAAATCTGGCTTCAGAGTTCTCATAAATATGATGACTGCCAGTGATTCGTTTCAAAACCCACCCTCGTTGCTCCACAAGCTTGCATAGTTGTTTGCCGGAAATGGATTTCATACCGCAATTTCGACAACCTGATCGACTGACGTAACCACTTGGCTATTGTTGGCAACATCAAGCCATCCTACGATCGCATCCTGTAAGTTTTCCAGAATTTCTTCCATTGTTTCTCCTTCAGTAATGCAGCCCGGAAGCGCTGGAACTTCTGCCCAGTAGCCTCCTTCTTCGGCGGGATGGATAATCGCTTTAATCTGCATAAATTTCTTTACCTCGTCGTCAAGATTCAACATTACTAAGTCAATCGTTGCCGTAATTCTCGAATGGCGATGCCTGTGCCACGATCGTTGGCAGCTTGCAAACAGTCAGAAGCTAACATTGGCAGATCGAGTTCAGAGAAGTAGCGGCTATGGGTTTGCAACTGATATTCACTGGCTTTCAGCCCATGAATTGTCAGCCGATTCTGCTTAAATAGCCAAACTTCAGGAACGCGGTAGGGCAAGTAATCTTCGGCTGATGTGTAGGAAAAAACGTCAATTTCAATCACTAGATCTGGAGGTGGATCGGTGTCCCACTGAAGACGATCGCGCCCCACTGCCGCTTGCCAATTGTCAATATAGAAACAGTAATCTGGCTCAATCCCGGACACTTCCGGCAGGCTTATCGTGATGGGAGTAAACGCCTCGTAATTGCGATCGCGTGCATCTAGAAGAACCTTGACAATATCCGCCAAGGTATTCGCGTTGCGACCGTGAACAGGCAGAGAACTCATGAGCAGAATTTCACCGCTGCGGTATTTGATGCGAGGATTGGAGGAATCACCTCGGCTATCTCGCAAAGCGCAGTAGTCTTGCCAGGAACCCAGCATTCGCACCACCGAACCCGCAGGCAGCTTAATTTCTTCACGCGAGATCAGAGCATACATAAGGTTGCTTCCGCAATCAGGGAGCAGGAGAGGGAGTAAGAGGGTTGTAGCTTACTCCCTCAATCTACTGCCTATGCTGCATCCCAAACAATTAAGCGGATCGGCGTGGGATTGTAGCCATTGCAGGGATTGTTCATCTGAGGACAATTCGAGATCGCGACCAGCGCGTTCATCTCTGCTCGGAGTTCCACAGTGCTGCCTGGATCAGAAATTCCATCGACAATTTCTAGCCGACCCTCCTTCGAGACGGGCACATTCATGAAGAAATTGATGTTGCTGACCAAATCCCGTTTTCCCAAACCGTAGGGCGCGATCGCTGCCAGAAAATTCTCTACACAAGCGTGCTGATATTTCTTGTCCAAACCGAACCGGACAGAGTTACTCTCGCAGCTACAGGCTCCGCCAGAGGTGTCGTGGCGACCGCAGGAATCTGCCAGTACCGTCATGATCACTCGGCCTTCGTTGGTGACTAGCTGAGTTCCAGTGGTGATGAACAGATTACCCTGACGGACGATGGTATCGGGGGCACTGTAGCGCTCCGTTGGATCATCGGCGTTGTAGACCAGAAAATCCACGGCTTGATTACCGCCCAAGTCTACAATTCGCAGAACTTGTCCCTGCTTCAGCACGTATGACCAAGGACGAGTAGCGGGTAAAACCTCGTCGTAAATTGCAGTTGCCGGATCGAGCGTTGGTTCAGATGTCAAAACCATAGTTTTCTCCTCAAGTTCGCGTCAAAATTATTGGGCAAACAGCGCGTCGGTGTTGATGAAGCCGCGTATTACTTCGGGATTAGCATTGCGGCACAGATCGTCCGAGGTAGCTGGAGGAGATTTCCAAATTTGAACTTGGACGGGCTTCGGAGCATAAGTAGAACTGGAATGCAGCACATGAGGACAGTTAGAGATTGCCACCAGCACATTCATTTCTGCTCGCAGATCAATGAAACTTCCCGGCTTTTCCTGCCCTTCTGCAAAGCTCAAAGTCCCGTCGGGTTCCGCCAAAATTCGCGTAAACAAATTCAGGTTAGGCATGATATCTTGTCTAGCCAGATTCCAGCGCGTGATCGCTTTCAAAAAGTTATCGCGTGAGTTTTTCAAGGTGCGATCGCCATACTTAGCTTCATTGCTGTCGGCGTTGCTGCATCCCGTCAGCAAATCGTGGCTACCAGAGGTATCTTCGGTGATCGAAAACAAGACTCGTCCCATGTCCGAATAGATGACCATCCCCTTTTTTAGAAAGGCATCAAACTGAATTTTGGCAGTATCCGCCACGTTGAGCCGCTCTACTGGATTGTCAGCGTTATAGCAAATCAAAGCTACGCCTTGAGATCCTTCCAAATCAGTGATCCGCAACGTGTTTCCCCGCTTGATCACCCCTGACCAGTACGCCCCACCGGGAACTGTTTCCTCCAGCAAGATGAGGCTGGGGTCGATCGCTCCATTTGTTATCGCTTCATCTGCTGAAGTAGAAATTGAGTTTGAGATCGCTTGCACTGTAAACCCTCTCAGTATTTTGGACAACTTGTTCAGTGACAGGACTAAACATTAGCCTATCTGTTGTGCGGTTCTTCAACCACTTGACCGAAATTTTACAGATTGAACTACTGGGGATTAGGCAACAGTTGCGATCGCTTCTTGTCCGTGGCGACGCATCAGTTCCATCAGCTCGTCCCGATAGTCATGAAACCGACTGTTGCGTTTCACCGTATTGGTGCGCTCCGGCAGATTAATTGTCATTTCTTTGCGGACTGTTCCTGGGCGAGCGCCCAGTGCATAAATTCGGTTGGACAAAAACACTGCTTCTTCAACATCATGGGTGATCATGAAAACCGTAATGTTGGTGCGCTGCCATAGGTCAATCATGAACTGGTGCATCGATTCTTTAGTGTGAATATCCAAAGCCCCAAAAGGTTCGTCCATCAGTAAAACTTTGGGTTCAGAGGCGAGGGCACGGGCGATCGCCACCCGTTGTTTCATTCCGCCAGACAACTCCTTCGGCAAAGATTTGGCGAACTTCGTTAAGCTCACCACGTCCAGGTAATAGCTGGCTTGCTCGCGCCGAGTTTTTTTAGGCACACCCTGAAGCTTCAAGCCAAACTCAGTGTTCTCTTGCACACTCATCCAGGGGTACAGCGTGTAGTGCTGAAACACCATACCGCGATCGGGTCCCGGAGCAGTCACCTGCTTCCCGTCGATTCTAACCTCGCCTGTAGTGGGACGGTCTAGCCCAGCAATCTGGCGCAAGAGCGTAGATTTTCCCGAACCGGACGCGCCCACTGCACAGATGAATTCGCCCTGCTGAATATCCATGTTGATATCCTTTAGAACGACCAGAGTTCCTTGCTTGGTCTGGAAGTTTTTGTTGAGTGCTTGAACTTGCAGAAACATTAAGTTAAACCTCGATTGCAAAATTAGTTAAAAAATCAGCTGAAAAGTAAGACCGGGGTAAATCGCAGGACTTGTTGAGGCGATCGTCTTTTCTAACGTTGCTGGCTTGACCACTTGCAACTGACCCGCAGCGCGTACTGGAACAGTAGATCAAAAGTCAATCCAATCACGCCAATGACAATTAAACCGACGAAAATCTCATCGGTTCTCAGGAAACGCCCTGCCACACTAATTCGACGACCTAATCCCTCCGTTGCAGCAATCAACTCTGAGACAATCACCAACTGCCAGGCCGCTGCCAGGTTAATTCGGCAAGCATCCA
>DATNQR010000028.1:0-2821 GCA_036703905.1 Thermosynechococcaceae cyanobacterium | reverse complement strand
GATGCTGACAATACAAGCCTACGGATTGACTCGATCGCCCCTGGCTTCACGGTCTCGGTTGACGGTGTAGCCGCCACCGTGGAAACAGTCTTTCCTGCGGTGGCAACGCTACAAATCACCCCCCCTGCGGGGTTTACGGGTTCCGTTAGCAACGCAGTCTCTCTGAGCGCCTATGACGGGATACTCTTCTCTGAACCTGTGCCGATCGCAGTTAATGTCACTGCTCCCCCTCCTATTTCCACTCCCACCCCAATTCCGCCCACTCCCGTCCCTTCTCCATCTCCCCAACCCTCCGGCAGATCCAACTTTGACCCCTGCGATCTGACAGTGTGTGGTGACACGGCGATCGTTCTTCCCGCGCCGCCCTCAACTGAGTTAGCGGATCAGGCAGTGAATCTGTCAACGTTGGAGCAACAATTTACCCTCGCCTTTCAGAGCCATTTAGGGTTGCGTGCAGCCAACTCAGGGACGATCAATCAGGCCAAACAAACCGCAGTTGAGATTGAGCGAGAGACGGGCGCAAAGCCTGCTTTCGTCTACGTGGGATTTGTGCCAGCCCAACTGCCGTCAATCATCGCCTCCACCATCTTGCAAATTCAAGGAGCGCCCACCGATCAACTAGAACTGCTGATGATCACGGGTCAGGGTAATCCGATTCGCAAACGGTTTGCCGTTACCCGTGAGCAGGTTCTGGCGATCGTCCGCCAGTTCAACCGCGAAGTTTCTGATCCGCGCAAAATCCGCACCACCAGCTATCTCCAGTCCTCGCAGCAGCTTTACCAGTGGGTTATCGCGCCTTTGGCGGCAGAGCTGCAGACGCAGCAAATCAACAATCTGGTGTTTCTGATGGATGAGGGGCTTCGATCGCTCCCCATTGCGGCGCTGCACAGTGGTCAGGGCTTTCTGATCGAACAATACAGCGTCGGCTTGATGCCTAGCCTCAGTCTCAGCGACACTCGCTACCGGGACGTTCGTAAGAGTCAAGTGCTGGGGCTAGGTATCTCCCAGAAAGTGGGCGAACAGGCTCCTCTACCAACCTTGCCAGTTGAACTGGCGGCGATCGCTCAGAACCAGTGGCAGGGCAAATCCTTTCTCAACGAAGCCGTTACCCTCAGCAACCTGAAAGCCCTCCGCCAACAGCAGCCCTACGGCATTCTGCACCTAGCTACCCACGCCGATTTTCAGCCTGGAACTCTCAACGATTCCTACATCCAGCTTTGGGACTCTCAACTGCGGCTGGATCAGATACGGCAACTGGGCTGGAGCAATCCCCAGGTGGAATTGCTGGTGCTGAGTGCCTGCGTCACGGCCCTGGGCGATCGCACTGCCGAACTCGGCTTTGCAGGCTTGGCGGTGCAGTCCGGGGTGAAGAGTGCCCTTGCCAGTTTGTGGTACGTCAGCGATACGGCAACTACGGCGATGATGGCCAGCTTCTATAACCAACTGCAAACCGCCCAGATCAAAGCGGAAGCCCTGCGATCGACCCAGTTGGCGATGGCTAAAGGACAAATTGTTCTCCGCAACGGTCAGGTGCAAGTCTTGGGTCGGGCTCTGACCCTTCCTGCTGATGTGCAAGAACCCGATCGCGATTTCAGCCATCCCTACTTTTGGTCAGCTTTCACGATCGTTGGCAATCCCTGGTAGGTTGCAAGCTGCCTCACCTCAGTCCGCCTCACTTCAATCTGTCTTATCAGAGCGCACGGGGATGAACCGCTCGATCGCTTCCACATTCAGAATCAGCAACGTTAACACTGTGCCCACTAGCGCTGCTTCCCAAAAACCCACTGCCGCCAAGATCCCTAGCGCTGCCGTCACCCAAATCGCCGCTGCCGAAGTTAGCCCTTTCACTTTGGCTTTGCCTTCCCCCGTGCGAGATTGCTGCAAGATCTCCCCGGCTCCCAGGAAGCCCACGCCCGTCGCAACGCCCTGAATCGATCGGCTGACTGCATCGGGCGAAGCTGCCCCAGCCAGCACAGGCACAAGGACAAACAATGCGGCTCCCAACCCCACTAGCATATGGGTGCGAAGTCCAGCAGCTTTGCCTCTAGTTTGCCGATTCCAGCCAATCATGCAGCCGACCAGTGTGGCCAGCAACAATCGACTGGAAAACCCTATCCAATCGGACGGACTAACGCTAAGAGACAGCACCAACTCACACCTCCACGCAGGCCATCAAGTAATTGAGAGCCGTTCAGTGTTCAACTCAACAGCGCCCAGCCTGAATAATCTACACGATGCAATGACACTGATCTCAATACTGATATCAATCAAGTTGAGTTCCCATGCCAGGCACAACAGCTAGTGAGACACCAATTTTTGCATTGCGTAGTTTGTGAAGACCTCACCGCGGCAGGTGACTTGCTGTGCCTGCACCACTGCAAAGCCCAAGCGCTCGAAGAACGGTCGGGCAGTGATGCTGGCTTCGACAAACAAGCGATCGAGTCCCAGATCGATCGCCTGGTTTTCAATGGCTCGGTAAAGCTGTCTGCCCACACCACGTCCCTGGTAGTCCTTGTGGCAGTAGAAGCAATCAATGTGCCCGTTAGGTTCTAGCTCACCAAAGCCTAAGATCAAGCCTGCTGCCTCAGCAACGTCCTCAGCAACGAAGGTATAGCGATCGGCGCACACTTGCCTCCAGTTTCTGAAGTAGAGGTCATCCGGGGCCCAAGCTGCCACCTGAGAGGCGGAGTAGTCGCGGCAGTTCACTTGCCGCACCGTGTCGTGGAAGAGATGGGCAATCTGCTCTGCATCTTGTGACTGGAATAAGCGGATGTTCACAGAGGATATAGAGGACTCGTTTTCAATACCTTACATGAGGCTG
>DATNQR010000027.1:0-1966 GCA_036703905.1 Thermosynechococcaceae cyanobacterium | reverse complement strand
AATTCCTGCTTCAAGGGTAAATCCCGCGTCACCTCGTAGGCCAGCAACATACTGATTTCGGTCAGGAGCGATCGGAATTTAGCGGTGCTGGTTTCCGATCGACGCATCAGGGTGAGCTTGTGCTGAACTAGGGGATGCTCGATCAAGATTACTTGGGGAGTCATGGAGAAGTCCGGGGCTAAGAAGCAAGCTAGAAAACAGTGCCGTCACTGTTGATTTTTAGGGGCGGCGTGCCGTCACGTAATTGGGCGGCAATGCGTCGTCCGGCTGTCCAGGTTCCACCTTGCAGGATCTTGACTAGGGGAAGTTGGGCCTCAGTTTTGCCGAGCTTCTGGCGAATCGTAGCAGCGAGGTGATCGAGCAGAATTACCGTCAGCGCCCGCCATTCTACAATCACTGGGTCGCTGGGAAAGTGCGTCTGGTGCAGAATTGCGGGATCTTTAACCTGTAATAGTCCTAAATCCAGACACAACCCCCCATTGCGGTACTCTGGCAAACCTGTCAGCGCCTCCAGTCCAGTGATTTCTAGCCCCAGTTCTTGTAGAGGCTCCAGCAGCGAGTAGGTGAGCCACTGAGAGAGCTTATGGAACGGCACAAAGTCAGCGTAGGGTTCCCCAGTCAGGGCAGGATGAATCCAGACATCGCCCAGATTGGTGTTGTCGATCGTCAGCCGTCCGGCCCAAATGTCGCCTAGGCCCTCCAGAACGGCGCTGAGGACGGTACTGGCAGGGAGCTTGTGATCGATCGCCTCCCCCAACAAGTAATTCACCAGGTAGCCCGGTCGCGGATTCTCCTCACCAAAGAACTGTGGATGTTGCTGAAGCGTCTGTCCCAACTGTTGCAGCAACTTGACCCGTCCTGCCACGCCTACCAGTGGATTGGTAGCGCTAACTTGAAAACTCTCACCTAGGCTCTGCTCGGTGAGGTTCTGCAATCCGATCGCGTCCGCCTGCAAAGGCACTTGAGGATCGCTAGACACCTTGCCTTGAGTAAACAGATGGAAACTGGCAACTGCCAGTCCCTCCGATCGCGCGAACACTCGATCGGTTTCTGGCTCGTGATACTGCCAGTCTGCTCCCGCGCCCGCATCCAGCAGAACACTGACAATTGCCAGATCATACTTGGCCCAAGCTTGCGATCGGGGCGGCAGTCCCGCTAGCTTTGCCTCTAGTTGAGCGAGGCGAGAAACGCCACCGACCTCAAAATGCCGCCAGCGACTATGAAACGGAATTGCTAGGTTAGGATAGCTTTCCCGCGTCACTTGGATCACGTAGTCTGCAACGCGATCCAACTGGCTTAGATCAAGACGAAAGTAGGGCAGGCGATCAATTTCAGCCAATTTGAATAACTGCCTGCATCGATCGCGAATGGCCACAGGAGAACGGAGGTAGGCGATCGTCTCTGGAGAAGGCATAGGAAAAGGTGCAGGAGCTAAGACAGATTAAAGCAGGTTATCTGGGTCAAGTCCTTTCGAGCGCAGGTAAGCAACCAACCGCTCTTTAGCTCGGCGCTCTTGTTCTTTTTCCTGGCGCTCTTGTTCTTTTTCCTGGCGTTCCTGCTCGATTTGCTCCACTGCCCAAGCCAACAAGTTGCCCGCCTCACTCCACCAGCGCAGCCAGTAGCCCGATCGTCCTTCTTTGCTGCCGCGCCAAGTTCCTAGGAACAGACTCATCTCCGAGATCCAATGGCGACCTTCTGGGTCAGGCAACTGCAACTCATAGCGGCCATTCTGAAGTTGGTAAAACTCCAGTAGCCCGATCGCCGGATCGAAAATCACGTAGATCGGCACCTGCAAGATCTGCTCATAGAAAAACCATTTTCCTGGTGGATGAGTGCGCTTCACCGAGTATTCTTCGCCCTGGGTTTCGGACAGGAACTCCATCACGATCGCAGGCAGCTCACCTTCGACATGGGGCGTGTAGCTGCGCCGGGTGGAAACAGCAGACGCAGCTACGGAAGGCACATA
>DATNQR010000026.1:0-4351 GCA_036703905.1 Thermosynechococcaceae cyanobacterium | reverse complement strand
TGAACCAGCGTTGAGCTGTTGAAAAAAAGGTGCTCTCCAGCCATCTTCTGTTGCTTTTTGCTTCTTTATTTACGGACTTACAGAAGCCATCATTTACAGAATTCATTAAATAATGATTTACTCAATCCCTTCCAGTAGCTTTGCGACCTGCTCAGGCCCCGGAAGCTGTCCCTGTAACTCTTGAGGTAAAGCGGAAAAGGTCTGATAAGTTGCGACCCCGATCGGTTTTGTTGCGTCCTTTAGAGCGTACTCAACCGTCGTCTTGTCCTTCGACTTGCACAGAATGATGCCAATGGACGGATTTTCGTAGGGCATCCGCATCTTGTCGTCCAGCACTGCCAAATAGAACTGCATCTTACCGACATACTCTGGCTCAAACTCCCCAATCTTAAGGTCGATCGCTACCAGGCAGCGGAGGGCACGATGATAAAGCAGAAGGTCAATGTAATATTCCCGATTACTTACCTCTAAACGTTGCTGGCTGCCAATGAAGCTAAAAACTCCTCCCATTTCTTGCAGAAACGGCTGCACTTTTTCCAGAATCGCCGTTTCTAGCTGGTACTCAGAGTGTTTCTCCGCGAGTTCCAGAAAATCGAACACGTAGTCATCCTTCACCGCTAGCTTCGCCTGATTGCGGTAATCCTCTGCGATCGCCCCCTCAAAGTTAGTTTGATTTAGCAGCGTCTTCTCATAAGACTGATTCTCAATCTGGTGAGATAGGACGTTCTTTGTCCATCCGAACTTACGGGTCATTCGGATGTAGAACTCCCGCTGCAAGTCATCTTTACACTTTTCCAGGATGACCAGGTTATGGCTCCAGCTAACTTCTGCAACCAGTGGTTGCAGTTTTTCATTCTGGTAGTAGGACAGGTAAAAGCTCCGCATATTCCAGATGTTGCGGGCAGAAAAGCCACTGATACCAGGGAACTCCGTTCGTAGGTCTGTGGCAAGCTGTTCGACGATCGACCGCCCCCACGTCTCACCCTGCTGTCGTTCAACAATCAACTTGCCGATATCCCAATACAGGACAATCAGTTCTTTATTGACCGCTTTAAGAGCTGCGTATTGGGCAGAGCGAATTCGCTGCTTAATTTCTCCCAGCAACTGCCCATATTCCGTGACCAACTCACCCACCCTGTTCTCCTTGTTTCTGTGATTAATGATTTCTGTAAATCTGTATGGCCTAATTCAGTAAAACTGTTTGTCTCCAACCTCGTCAAACGAAGATTTTGGGAAGTCAAGAGCGAAGTAACCTGTCTTTATACCGTGTCGTACTTCTGTAAATGATGAAATACGCAAATACTTAATACCGCAAATACGGTTAACTTTGAGGTCTATAGTGCTCTTCCAGTAGCTCTCTTAGCAAGTCCACCATCGTTACTCCCTCGGTCGTTGCTTTCAGTTTGATTGCCTTGTGCAAGCTTTCAGGAATATCCAGGGTGAGTCGCTTGATTTTCTCTGGCTTCGTTTCTGCTTCCAATACCAGTGGCTGCTCTGCCTCAACCAATGATTCTCGGTTCGTTACCCATTTTTCAATATCTACAGGTTTCTCTACAGCACCTGGTTTTCGACCAAAGCTAACTTTTTTACCTGCCATCCTCTTAAACTCCTAAGCTCAAAATTTCTTCCGTTAACGCGAGAATCTCCTTCGCTGCGGCTCCATTAGGATCAGTATCAAGGACAGTCCCACCAGCAGCAGCCGACTCTGCAAAACTCACACGCTGGCTAACCACCGTCTTGAGGACAGGAATCAAGTATTCTGCCAGTGCGTCGCCTACATCTCGACCAATTGCCGTATTTACGATTCTACGATTAATTACAAATACAGACTTCAGTGTTTCCTTAAATACAGAAGCTTCTCGAATGAGCTTAATCACTTCATCGGCAGCCCACACATCGTATGGGCTGGGTTGAATAGGGACAACGACTAAATCTGCTGCAATGATGGCAGAGCGAGCCAGTTCCGAGACGCGGGGTGGGCCATCAATTACAACATGGTCATAGTCTTTGGCGAGTGGAGGCAAATCTCGATGGAGGGTAGGGCGATCGAGTCCAATAACTGAAAAGGGCGGCTTGTCAGTGCGGGCGGCTGCCCAGTCACGGGCAGAACCTTGCGGGTCAGCATCGACTAACAGCACTCTTGCTCCTTTAAGTGCTAGTGCATGGCTGAGATGGATTGCAAGCGTGGTCTTGCCTACTCCCCCCTTCTGATTTTGAATGGAGATTTTCATGTTTTACAGAAGACAAGATTACAGAAAACCTGATTTACTTTTTCACAGCCTTACAGAAATAAAGATAACTTAAATGTCACCAAAATCTAGCCCCAGCCTGAAAGCGTAAGTTAGCGGCGCTGAAAATACGCTGATGCAAGATTCAGCTTCATAGGAAACCTGACATCGCTGATCCACGTCGATCGCGATGCTCCGTAGAGATAGATTTTAGTCAGTGAGAAGCCCGCTCAAGTCTGTCTTCGGGACAACTAAGAGGCTAATGCCTGTCGCAAGACCGCCTCTGGAATCGCCTGGCGTAGCTCTGTCTGAGCTTCTGGGGTCGTTGCTGCCGCCCACCAGCCCCGCACGTCAGCTAGACAGTCTGGAGTCAGCCACTCCTCTAAGGTTGGAGGGTCGGGTGAAGTCGGATCGCCCCCCAGTTTTGAATCATTAGACGGCAGGGGCGATCCAACAGCCGCAGACTCCTCGCGCACCGGCCGCCGCGCTTGCCGCCGCTCCAGCACTCGCCACAGCCGTTGCCATACCTCCACGAGCAGGTGGAATACCTTCAGCTTTGTCCCCTCGTAGCCCACTACCGTCCGTGACCACCGGAACTCAAACTTCAATCCCAACTGCGAGAGTAACTGGTGAAGGATCTGGGTGTCGCTCATCTCATCGCGGATCGTGAAGTGGAGGATGACTTGAATCTTGTCCGCCAGTGACCGAGCGCGTTCGGCATAGGGCAGCAAATCAAAGACCGTCCACTCCCACCCCGCCTGCATCCGCTCCAGCAGTTCAGGGAAGCCCAGCATCTCCCGCAGCTTCCGCCGCAGTTCCGCGCCAGAGATGTCCCACGGGGTCACTCCCTGGTTCCAGGTCGCCTGCTTCTCCAGCGCCTTGACCGTCCAATCGATCGCTAGCCCTGGAAACAGCAGCGCTTCCAGATTCAGCAGTTCCCCCCGCCGTCGTCCCTCGTTGTCCCACAGAACATCGTCGATCGTCACATCCTCCAATCCATAGAACTCCTGGATGAAGTAGCGCTGGAGCGATCGCTGTTGTTCTAAAGTCAGGCTCTCCTTCTGTTGCAGCAGCGCCACCTCGGAAAAAGTGAGAGCCGGTGCATCGACGATCGCCTGAGCTTCGGCCTGTCTATCCTCCTCCCTAGCTTCCCGCAACTGCATCCAAATCACGGCATCCGACTCGCACTGCTCCATCTCCACGGTGTTCCCCTCATGCCGCAGTCGCACGATTAAGGCATCCCGCAAGTAGTACATGGCGTAGTTTTGGGCTGCTGCCATCTGGCAGTACAGATTGAGATGGGGATTCGATTGCCAATCGTACTCGTCCAGTCCATCAGCAATGTCTTCGCGCAGGTTGGAGCGCACCAGGGAGACGATCGCGTTTGTCCGGTCTTGCAAGTGAGCCTTCAACTCCAGGGCATTCGTCGAGCGTGACCCCTGGCTGAAGTTGCGCCCCCGTTCCGCGCACCAAACAACACGATCCACAGGCTGCCGCACTCGCCCCAGCGCTTGTGCCATATCTGCGTCAGTGCTGGAAGCTCCGGTGAAGATGCCGTAGACCGCTTCGATCTTGTCCTGAAGCTCGATCGACACTCCCGTTGCCATGCTGGGAGAGCAGAGGATGATGTCGTATTCGTTCAGGTTCAAGACAATATCTGGAGTTTGGATGAACCCTTGCTCACAGTCACCGCCACTGGTTTCTGAGTTGATCACCAGCACTCGCTTTTCGGGTTGCTCTTTCTTGAGTACACGGGCGATCGTCTTGGTGCTGCCCCGGCTATCCGTCGCCACCAGGATCACTTTCCCTGGTTGCAGTGCAGCCGCCTCAGTCATCAGTTGGCGGGTGATGGCGGTGCGATCGGGGGTGTCCAACATTCGCACTTTGTACCCTGGCGGCTGGTAGCGGTTGTGGATCAGAAACAGAGGGCTATCATCCCCCCGTAGCTGCTGGAGGTAATGGAGTGTCCCGTTATCCAAGTCAGCATCGGCGACTATCACCCGCCGCGCCGTCTGCACCAGTTGGTGGAAGCGCGTCAGCAGGGCCGGCCGCCGCCCATCCCTCGCGCAAGTGCTGGAGGTAAGCAAGTGGCGAATCACCTGCACCACTTCATCCACGATCAG
>DATNQR010000025.1:0-4267 GCA_036703905.1 Thermosynechococcaceae cyanobacterium | reverse complement strand
TGAAGTTGTCCGACATCAACACCGAGAAGAAGTGTTGGGTCGATCAGGTTGAAACTGCAACGCAATACCAACCGCCTTTTGAGCGTGTCCCCGTTCACCAGCAGTTCGATGAGATGCAGCGAGAGACTTTCGAGACTCGCCAGATCGTCACAGGAAACTTGCTGTCTTCTCCAGTCGGGAAGAAATATATCAACTTCACCAACAATCAGGGACAGGTACGGCAAGGCTTGTTACTGCCGCGTGGTTACGACATTGAGCAGGCGATGGAAACAATGCCCGTTGTGCTGAAGACACGAGCGCAGCAGCAAGAGTTTCTAGCGCGAGCGGCGGGGGCAAAGCTGCTAACAACGGATGAAGTTCTCCGCGTTGCAGATACGGTACTGCCTGCTCAGAAAGGGGCAGCCACCGTGCCAGGTTTGCTGATTGAAATTCAGTCCTCAAAGCGCGGCGGCGGGAAGTACTTCAAAGATCCTGAACTGATGGCCTTGACCGAACAGGGAGAGTTTGAGAAGCGAGGTCAGGTCATGCGCGGCTACATTCGCTCTGAGCGAACGGAAGCGTTTCTAGAGGTGCTGGAGCAAAAGTTCCCTGGACAGAAGTTGGCTGTATTTGCTGATGCCTTCAAGCCAATGGCGAGAGCCATCACGGGTGAATCGCTTCAGAAAATGGACTGGTTTAAGGAAGACCAACCGCTCGACCTGGCAGCACAGGAGCTTGAAATCTCGACAGAGGGCGTTGCCGCCCGGATCGCTGATCAGAAAGAACAAGCCCACACCAAAGCGCAACAGGAACGGCAGAATCAGGCGCTTCAGACCGGAGACTTGGATGCAGCCCAACCTGCGGGAGCAGCACAGGCGCAGGAGATGCCCCAGCATCCTGACCTGGAGAAATTGACCCAGGCGTTTGAAGCGCACTTTAGTTCGGGCGGTGGTTTCGAGCGGATCACTGAAGCGAGGAAATTTGCTATCACCACGCTGCAACAGGATGACAGCGATCTCGCTTCCACGCTGACCAATAAGCAGGTGGATGAGTGCGTTGAGAAATCCCTGGTACGAGTGGCGCGGGAAATCGCTCAAAGCTCAGATCCTCTGGAGGGTTTTGATCAGTTGGTGGAACTGTACGATCGCCAGCCGAATCTGAGTTCTCGCACGTCTACCAGCATTATTCATCAGCAGTACAGTACCCCAGTTCCAATCGGGCGGCTGGTGCAGCAGCTTGGAGACATCACGCCAGAAACAACGGTCTACGAGCCGACTGCCGGGAACGGCTCCCTCCTAAGCCATGCTGACCCGGAACGGGCGATCGTCAATGAACTCGATCCCAGACGGGCCGAAGAACTGGAGGCGCAGGGATTTGAGCCAACGACCCATGATGCGACGGAGTATGCCCCTGAGAAGAAGTCAGTCGAGCGCGTCATTCTCAATCCGCCATTTGGAGCCGTGACCGACCCAGAAACTCAGCAGACGAAGCGTTGGATGATTGCGTTGGATGACCCAGCAGAGGGAACCCGTCCCTACGAAACCTCAGCCGTGGATCACGCCATCAGCTTCAAGGCGCTCAGTGCTATGCAGGATGACGGTAAAGCGGTCTTAGTGCTGGGCGCACCGATGGAGCAGAAGATGAGCGCAGAGGCGAATGCTGCCTACAACGAAGGGCAAACGCGATCGTTCTTCTACACGCTCTACAACAACTACAACGTGACGGATCACTTCACGATTGCGGGCGACTTGTACCAGAAGCAGGGCACGAGCTTCCCGATCGATGTTGTGGTAATCGACGGGCGGGGCAAGTCGGATTTGGAATTGCCTGCGGTCAAAACACCCCCGGTCTACCGGACATGGGACGAACTGCGTCAGGTGATGGAAGAGTCAGTTGGGCTGCAACAGCAGCAGCAGGGCAAAGCAATGGAAATTCAGCAGTCAGACGCAATTCCAGAGATTTTGCCCGCGAAGGAGCAGAAAGGGGCAGCAGAACGCAATGTGGCGAAACTACTGCATCTGTCGGGATTAGCAGAGGCAATCGCCCATGCCCCAGAAGGAGAGTTTCATCTGCGGATTGAGAATGAACCCTATATTCCCTTAGTAGTTGAGCAGCATGGCGAAGAGTTGTACCTGACTCACTACCGACACGATGACTACGATGGGGCGGTGATGGATGGCGAAATGGTGTTTCGCCGCAGTGAGGAGGGACAGCTAACCCTGCAAGAAACAGCAGTACAGAATCCCTTCACGGGTGGAGAGTCCCGTAGACTCGATCGTGGTTTTGCCCAGACGTTCTCGCGCAACCTCCTGGATCAGGGCTTCGCTGAAGCCGCAACCCTAGCGCTGGCAGAGCAGATAGCCCAAACAGAGCAACGGCAACAGCAGCAGGTGGCGCAGGCTGAAGACGCAGAGAATGGGTTGGCGATTCAAGCTGATGCCCTAGAACCTGTTGCATCAGAAGAAGTGCAGCAGGAACCCTCGGAAGAACAAGCTAGTGTTGCGGCGGTAGACGCTGGGAGTGCCAGTCCAGAAAGTGACGTTTCTTCCCCAAGCGAGACTCAGGAGAATCAGGCGACGGTGGAAGTCAACTATCTCAAGAACAATGGACTCTATACCGATGGTCAGCAACTAACGGAGCAACCGTTCCCCCTTAACTCAGCCCAAATCGATCATCATCTCGATCGGGAGCAGGAGAGAGGTCTGAGCTATGAGGTGGAGCCTGCAACGCTGGAAGTGCATGCTTCGGAAGCTGAGACTTGGCGCGAGGCAGGCTATCAGGTGCATGATGCAGACGCACCCCTTCAGGAGCCGTTGCCGGAGGATGAGCGCCCCACCGCAGTTGAGTCAGAAGTCGTTGAGTCAGAAGTCGTTGAGGATAGCCCTGCCCGTCCCGGTTCACCGAAGCAGCGTGAAGAAGCTCTGTTGACAGAGCTTAAGCAGAATCATGTTCAACCTGTCCTTCTAGAAATGCCGAAAGAATTAGAAGGGGCACGGACTGGACGGGGCGACGGGCTAACTCAATCCAATTGGGATGCGCCGCCCCCAGCAAGTCAAAAGGCTATGGCTGTGACTCAAGCTGTGATGCAGCAGCATGACCCAGCTACGTCCGCCCAGCTATCAGCCCCCGCAGACTCACAAGCTTACAGCCCGTCGCTGGCTGCACTGCGAACCTGGTTCGCCAGCGCCAAAGAACTGGGCCGAGATGCTGATCATGTGGCGGCGATCGCCCAGGAGATGCTGAAGGGCAGTCCAGAAGCCGAGAAGCCCAATGCCCAGCGTGACCCCAACTACAAGAACCCAGGCTTTACGCTGCCCCCTGAAGATTTGCAAACGATGAAGGAGGACATCACAGATGCCAGGGCAAAGCGGGCATTGGGAGCGTGCGAAACAATCCTGAAGCGATTTGGGAAACCTGACCCCGAAAACCCGGATGTGGTGCAGTTTGCGAAGGAAAAGGGCGATCTCGTCATTGGGTTCGATCGCAAGTCCCATACCCTGACGGCTTACTCCAGAGAACAGCAACGAACGTTGTTGACGGCAGTAGGGGGGCAGGTGCAAGCGGGGGAGTCGCAGGACGTAAAGCTTTTGGATCAGCGAGTTACCAAGTTTCTTGAAAAAACGCAGACGCAGCAACGGAAACAAGCACAAAGCATGGAGCGGTAAAGATGGAACTGAAACGGCAAGACACGAATGCAGCAACGTTTGAATCTTTTGGAGTAGACCCAGACACCGCACGGGCGGCGGGAGAGGTTGCTGATCGCCAAGCAACTGATCCAACCTACGTTCTGAATAATGATGATCTCAATGTTCGCAATGCGGCATATCAGCAAATGTTTCAACAGCAGTGGGAGCAACAGCAATGCCAGCGCGATGAAAAAGAAGGTGAGGTGAAAGTCAAGATTGATGAGTATGTGCGATTGCTTGACCAAGCTCAAGAATCTAGATCTGTCGGTCTAGTTGATGCGGCAGCACAAATTAGACAGCAACTTGTATCGCAAGGACTTTTAACTGAGGCTGAGTTCGACAAACGAGTTGAGGCGGAAGACGAAGCACTTTGGACTGAAGGATCGATCGCTGCTGAGAGTGATGACGGCAGTTTTGAAGCTCGCTGGCGGCAAGAGACACAAGGGATTGGAGTTCCAGGAGGTGCTTACAGTTTGGGTCACGCTCACAAAGGATCAGTTCAGCAGAGTGATCCGATTCGGGAAATTCGGGAAGAAGAAAGCCGAGAAAATCGCTCTCCTCAAAAGCGATCACGCTCTCAGCATTCTCAGGCAAATGATTTT